>CAYMXG010000012.1:0-20539 GCA_964394115.1 uncultured Enterobacteriaceae bacterium
ATCCAGACCAGCGAGCGCAACGGCAAGGTCATTGGTGCGGTGTCAGTGCACGACAATGATGAGATTATGCTCATTACCAGCCAGGGCACGTTGATCCGCACCGAGGTCGCCGGCGTTTCCTCCATGGGGCGCAATACCCAGGGCGTACGCCTGGTGGCGGTGAGCGAGGGTGAAAAACTGGGTGGCCTGGAACGCATCGCCGAGGAATTCGGAGAGCAGGGGGAGCAGGGTGAGGCCGGCGGCCCGGAATCCAGCCCGCCTCCTGTTGCATGACGCCACAAATGATACAGATTGATGCAAACCGTCATGAGCGTAGCCAGGCATGGATTGCTCCCGGCAATCCATTGCATTTCCTCCAGCGGAAAACTGCTCTGTGCATTTTCCGCACTTCCGCCGTCCCTGGCGGTCGTCCATGGAGGTCAGACAAGGCGCGAGTTCCCGAGAAACCGGAGCGTACACGGCAGCACGTGAGGATTTCGAGAGAGCGAGCAACGCAGTAATGGCAAGCGTAATAGGTTTGCATCAATCTGGGCGCCCGGTTTTTAATTTTGCTTCCGGCCCGGCCATGTTGCCCCGGGCCGTCATGGAGCAAGCCCAGGCGGAACTGCTGGACTGGCACGGCACCGGCATCTCGATCATGGAGATGAGTCACCGGAGCCCGGAATTCCAGTCCATCATCGACCAATCCAGCGCCGATCTGCGTGCGCTGCTGAACATTAATTCCGATTACGAGATCCTGTTTCTACAGGGCGGCGCCACCAGTCAGTTTGCCATGGTGCCATTGAATCTGGCCGGACCGGACGGCCATGCCTGCTACCTGCACTCCGGCCATTGGTCGGGCCTGGCAATGGCGGATGCGCGGCGACATTGCACCGTGCGCGTGGCGGCGAGCAGCGAGGCCACCCGTTTCTCCACCATTCCACCCCGCACTGACTGGCAGGTGGACGCGGGCTCAGCCTACTTTTATTACACCGCCAACGAAACCATCGGTGGGGTTGAGTTTCACTTTATCCCGGAGATTTCCGGTCCGCCGCTGGTCAGCGACATGACCTCGAATTTCCTGTCGCGGCCGCTGGACGTATCCAGGTTTGGGATCATTTTCGCCGGTGCGCAGAAGAACTTCGGGCCGGCTGGACTGGTCGTGGTCATTATGCGCAAGGACCTCGTCGGGCGGGCCGGCCCGACGGTGCCGCGGCTGTATGATTACGCCACTTACGCCGGGCATAATTCCCTGTACAACACCCCGGCCACGTTCAGCTGGTACCTGGCGGCATTGACGTTCGCGTGGATCCGCCGGCAGGGCGGCGTGGAGGCCATGGAGGCCAACGCCACGCGCCGTTCAGAGCGTCTGTACCACGCCATCGATGACAGCGGTTTCTATTCCAACCCTGTGCCGGTACCTTTCAGGTCACGCATGAACGTGCCGTTCATACTCGCCGATCCGACACTGGATAAGACCTTCCTGCGCGCGGCCCAGGAAGCCGGACTGGAAGCGCTTGCAGGTCATCGCAGCGTCGGGGGCATGCGCGCCAGCCTCTATAACGGCATGCCCGATGCCGGCGTGACCGCGCTGGTTGATTTCATGCAGGATTTCGCCCGCCGCCACGGCTAGGAGGGGGACTGGGTCCTGGGGGCTGCACCTGCTGCGACGCTGTGCCTGAGTCCGACAGGGTCGCATTGCTCCTGTATACTACGCGGCGGTTTTTTCCCTGCGGCCACACATCTCCCATGAGCAAGAATCAGAACGGATTGGAGGCCATCCGGGCGCGTATCGACCAGTTGGATTCGCAGCTCGTGGAACTGCTATCGCGCCGGGCTGCGACGGTGGCGGAAATAGCCCACATCAAACGCACCGGGGGTGGCAGCGACAATTTTTATCGACCCGAACGCGAAGCCCGGATCCTGCGCCGTGTAATGGAGATGAACCCCGGTCCCCTGACCGACGAAGAACTGGCGCGGTTGTTCCGCGAGATCATCTCGGCGTGCCTGGCCCTGGAGCAGGACGTCAACATCGCCTACCTGGGTCCGGAAGGGACCTTCACCCATGATGCCGCGCTGAAGCATTTCGGTCATTCCGCCCGCACCACGGCGCTGGCCGGCATCGATCAGGTGTTCCGGGAAGTGGAGTCCGGGCATTGCCATTTCGGTGTCGTCCCGGTGGAAAATTCCATTGAAGGCGTGGTTAACCACACGCTGGATCTATTGATGAATTCCACGCTGCAAATTTGCGGCGAGGTGGAGCTGCGCATCCATCAACATTTAATGAGCCGGGCCGCGGACCTGTCCGGCATCCGGCGCGTGTATTCCCATCAACAGTCGCTGGCGCAGTGTCGGGCCTGGCTGAACGGCAATCTGCCGGGCGCGGAACGGGTCCCGGTCAATAGCAATTCCGAAGCGGCACGCATGGCGGCGGCGGAGGAGGGTGCGGCGGCGCTGGCAGGGGCAGCGGCCGCGGAGTTTCATGCGCTCCCGATCCTGGAACGCAATATTGAGGACGCCCCGGACAACACCACCCGTTTCCTGGTGCTTGGGCGCGAGAGTGCGGCAGCCAGCGGCCGCGACAAGACCTCCCTGCTGTTTACCACGCCGAACCGGCCCGGCGCACTGTTCAGCATGTTGAAGTGTTTTGCCGAACAGGGTGTCAGCCTGTCGCGGATTGAATCGCGCCCGTCGCGGCGCGGCATGTGGGACTACGTGTTTTTCGTGGATCTGGAAGGCCATGCCGAAGACGCGCCGGTGGCCGCGGCGTTGGCGGCATTGCAGCGCGAGGCTCCCATGGTTCGGATCCTCGGTTCCTATCCCAGTGGCGTGCTCTGACGCCGGACCGGATTAAACCTTGTGTTGATTAACCGGCTTTGCCTGATTGGCATCGGGCTCATCGGCGGTTCCCTGGCGCTGGCCCTGAAGCGTGCCGGTGCCTGTGCCCATGTGGCCGGATTTGATCAGGACGAAGGCGCGCTCGGCGCGGCGATGGAACTGGGCATCATTGATTCAGCTCACACCAGCTTGGCACAGGCCGTGGCCGGGTCAGACATCGTCCTGCTGGCAACGCCGCTTGGCGCCATGCCGCCGCTGTTGCAACAGGTCGCACGATTGCAAACCCCGGGCATGTTGATCACGGACGTGGGGAGCGCCAAACAATGCGTGATCGACGCTGCCCGCAAATCTCTTGGAAGTGGCATCCGCGTATTCGTTCCCGGGCATCCCATTGCCGGCACGGAAAAATCCGGGGCACGAAATGCGTTCGCCGAACTCTTCGCGGGGCGAATGGCGATCCTGACGCCATTGCCGGAAAACGACGCCGCAACGGTGGCCAGGATCCAGGCACTGTGGGAGGCCGCCGGAGCCACGGTGCAATTGTTGGATCCCGCTCATCATGATCGAGTGCTCGCCGCGACCAGCCATCTGCCCCACATGCTGGCCTACGCGCTGGTGGACTGCCTGGCGCGCATGGATGAACGGGAGGAGATCTTTCGTTTTGCCGCCGGAGGGTTTGCTGACTTCACCCGCATTGCCTCCAGCAACCCCGAGATGTGGCACGACGTGTGTGCGGCCAACCGTGACCATTTGCTGGCCGCCCTGGATCGTTTTGAAGAACACCTGCGTCAGATCCGGGTTGCAGTAGAACAACGAGACAGCGGGGAGTTGCTGGCGATTTTCCGCCGCGCCAAGACCGCCCGCGATCGGCTTGCGTCCAGATGCCGGCCGGCGAGCGAATGAGCGCGAACAGCACGGGCAAAGTGCGCTTGCGGGTCGCGCCGGCCGGTCCGCTGCGCGGCGAACTGCGTGTCCCCGGTGACAAATCCATTTCCCACCGCGCCGTGATGCTGGGGGCCATTGCCACCGGCCGCAGCCGCATCAGTGGGTTCCTCGCCGGCGAGGACACCCTTGCCACCATGCGCGCGTTCCGGCAAATGGGTGTGCGCATCGATCGCCCCGAGGACACTGCCCTTGAAATTCATGGTGTCGGGCGGGATGGTTTACGGGCCGCGACCGGGCCGCTGGACCTGGGCAATTCAGGCACTTCGGCGCGACTGCTGGCCGGGTTGCTCGCGGGGCAGGCGTTTGACTCCGAGATCATCGGCGACGCCTCGTTGATGCAACGGCCCATGGGTCGTGTCGTGGACCCGCTGCGCCTGATGGGTGCCGGATTGGCGTGCACGCCGGCAGGAACGCTGCCGCTGAAGATTCACGGCGGCGCGCGTCTGCATGGCGTGGAATTCGCGTTGCCCGTGGCCAGTGCCCAGGTCAAGTCGGCGCTGTTGCTGGCCGGGCTTTACGCGGACGGGGACACCTGTGTTATAGAACCGGCGCCGACCCGCGATCACACCGAGAGAATGTTGCGAATGTTTGGTGTTGAAGTGCGCAGCGGCAATAGGCGCATTTGCATTAACCCTCAGCCCCTGCGCGCCACCGACATCCACGTGCCGGCCGACATTTCCTCGGCAGCATTTTTTCTGGTTGCCGCCAGTATTGTTCCGGGCTCGGACCTGGTGCTCAAGGGGGTCGGGATCAATCCAACCCGGGCTGCCGTAATCGGTATTCTCCGCGCCATGGGTGCCGGGATCGACATTCATTCCATCGGCGCCCCGGCGAACGAACCAGTCGCGGATTTGCGGGTTCGATACAGCCCACTGCGCGGGATCCGGATTCCCAGGGAACTGGTCCCCATCGCCATTGATGAGTTCCCGGCGATTCTTGTTGCCGCCGCCTGCGCCGACGGCATCACGGTGCTTGCCGGCGCTGCCGAACTCCGGGTAAAGGAAAGCGACCGGATTGCCGCCATGGCTGCGGGCCTGCAGGCACTCGGGATCACGGCGGAACCTGCTGCCGACGGCATGTCCGTTACCGGCGGTGCATTCCGGAGCGGGACAGTGGACAGTGCCGGCGACCATCGCATCGCCATGGCATTTGCCATCGCCGGTTGTCGCGCATCAGGAGAGGTGCAGATTACGGATTGTGCAAACGTGAACACCTCCTTTCCGGGATTTGCCGGTTGCCTGCGCGCCGTGGGCGGGAATATTTCGGTACAGCAAGAATGAACAGCGTCGTTCCGGTGATCGCCGTGGACGGCCCCGGCGGGACCGGCAAGGGAACCGTGTGCGCCGGGTTGTCCGCGCAACTGGGTTGGCATTTGCTGGATAGCGGCGCCTTGTATCGGGCCGTGGCGCTGGCCGCCTCGCGTTCCGGCATCGACCTCGAAAACGGCAGCCTGGTGGCAGAACTGGTTCCGACCCTGCAAATCCGGTTTAGCCGCGAGGATGGCGGAGTGGACCCCATCCGCACCTGGGTACATGGAACTGACATCAGCGCGGACATTCGCACCGAGGATTGCGGCGCTGCAGCATCCCGCGTTGCCGCCCACCAGGAGGTGCGAGCCGGCCTGCTGACCCAACAGCGGGCCTATCGCAAGGAGCCCGGTCTGGTGGCCGACGGGCGGGATATGGGCACCGTGGTTTTCCCGGATGCCGGGCTCAAAATTTACCTGACGGCCTCGGTGGAAGTGCGTGCCCAAAGGAGGCTTAAACAGTTGAAACAAAAAGGAATTGATGTTAGCCTGCGACGCCTTTTTGCGGACATAACTGAGCGGGACGCGCGCGATCAGGGGAGGTTGGTGTCGCCCATGCGGCCCGCAGACGACGCCGTGATCCTGGACACCAGTAATCGTGATGCTGACGCCGTTTTCGCGCAGATCCTGGAATTGGCGCGGCAGCGTTACCCGCGCACGGCGCGGCACGGATGACGGGACGGAACTGAATATACATTTGCCAGCGGACAGGCGACAATAAGTCAGAAAGTTTTTCGCTATTTTTCAAGTGCTTGGCGCATTTGATATGCCTCAGCGGAGGCAAGAGTTGCATTCGCACGGCTGGGCGGCCGCCCGGGCGAAGCCAGAAAACCAATGGCCGGAATATCAACCAAACCGTTGTCGCAACCCGGGCATTTCATTCTCCCAGATGGGGAATGCAATCAATGGGATGGGTTTTTTAGAGGGTTTCATGAGTATGAGTGAAAGTTTCGCGGAGATGTTTGAGCAGAGCCAGATCGAAGTAAAGATGCGACCTGGCTCCATTGTCATGGGAACCGTGGTGGATATCCGGGCCGACGCAGTCATTGTCAGCGCCGGACTCAAGTCCGAAGCCATGATCCCCATCGAACAGTTCTACAACGATCGTGGCCAGGTGGAGGTTGTCATCGGCGACATCGTGGATGTGGCCCTCGATGCAGTTGAGGACGGTCGCGGTGAAACGCGCCTGTCCCGCGAGAAGGCCAAGCGCCTGATGGCGTGGACAAAACTCGAGAAGGCGCACGAGGCTGCAGAGACTGTCACCGGCATAATCACCGAGCGCGTCAAGGGTGGTTTTACCGTGGACGTGGAAGGCGTGCGCGCCTTCCTGCCGGGTTCGCTGGTGGATGTGCGCCCGGTGCGCGACACCACTTATCTCGAAGGCAAGCCGCTGGAATTCAAGGTCATCAAGATTGACCGGCGCCGTAACAATGTCGTCGTGTCGCGGCGCGCGGTGGTAGAGCGCGAAAACACCGCCGAGCGTGATGCACTGTTGCAGAAGCTGACCGAAGGTGTCGTGGTCAAGGGTGTGGTCAAGAACCTGACGGACTACGGTGCGTTCCTGGACCTGGGCGGTATTGACGGCCTGTTGCACATCACGGACATGGCGTGGAAACGCGTCAAGGATCCATCCGAG
Source organism: uncultured Enterobacteriaceae bacterium (assembly GCA_964394115.1). Lineage (GTDB taxonomy): Bacteria > Pseudomonadota > Gammaproteobacteria > Eutrophobiales > Eutrophobiaceae > 2-02-FULL-61-13. The sequence continues at coordinate 6,705 of CAYMXG010000012.1, forward strand.
ATCGTCAAGATTGGAGATGAGATCGAGGTCAAGGTGCTCAAGTTTGATCGCGAGCGCAATCGTGTCTCCCTGGGCCTGAAGCAGATGGGCGATGACCCGTGGAATCACCTGGCGCGCCGCTATCCGGAAGGTGCGCGTCTGCGCGGCCGGGTAACCAACATTGCCGACTATGGTTGCTTCGTCGAGCTGGAGGAAGGGGTCGAAGGGCTGGTGCACGTGTCGGAAATGGACTGGACCAACAAGAACGTCCATCCCTCCAAGCTTGTGCATGTCGGGGATGAAGCCGATGTGGTGATCCTGGACATTGATGCCGAGCGCCGCCGTATCTCCCTGGGCATGAAACAGTGCCAGCCCAATCCGTGGGAACAGTTCGCGGCGATGCACAACAAGAGCGACCGGGTCAAAGGTGTCATCAAGTCAATTACGGACTTCGGGATCTTCATCGGCCTTGAGGGCGGAATCGACGGCCTGGTGCATCTGTCCGATGTGTCCTGGACCGAGGAGGGCGAGCAGGTGCTGCGCCGCTTCACCAAGGGCGAGGAGATCGAAACCGTGGTGCTGGCGGTGGATGCCGAGCGCGAGCGCATCTCCCTTGGCATCAAGCAACTGGAACGCGATCCCTTTTCCAGCTACGTGGCGGAGCATCCCAAGGGTGCCATCGTCAAGGGCAAGATCATTTCAGTCGAGCCGAAGGGCGCCGTGGTGTTGCTGGCGGAAGGCGTTGAAGGCCAGTTGAAAGTATCCGAACTGTCCCTGGATTCGCGCGTTGAAGATGCACAGACAGTAGTCAAGGAAGGCGAGGAAATCGAGGTAAAAATCACCGCCGTGGATCGCAAGAAGCGCACCATCGCGGTGTCCGTGCGTGCCAAGGAGTCCGAGGAAGAATCCGCAGCAGTGCGCGATTACGGCCAGGACACAGGCACGGGCGCCAAGCTGGGCGATCTCCTCAAGGAGCACCTGGACAACGGTTGAAGGTAGCGCCTCCGGCAGGGTAGGGCCCGAAGGTTCTCTGACAAGTCCAGGATGGGCTTGTGTAGAGGTTGGTTAACACCGGCGCAAAGGAACACGGCAGGGGGGCCTGTCGTGTGACGCCGCAAGCACAGGGTGGGCAGCGTGGAACCTCAAGATAGCGCAAGCATGACCAAGTCGGAGTTGATTGAGTTCCTGGCGCGGCGTCAGGCTCAACTCGCCTACAAGGACGTGGAGCTGGCGGTAAAGACCGTCCTTGAATACATGGCGCAAACCCTGTCCACCGGGGAGCGGATTGAGATCCGCGGTTTCGGCAGCTTCTCGCTGCATTACCGCCCGCCGCGCGTAGGCCGCAATCCCAAGTCCGGCGAGCCAGTATCGTTGCCGGCGAAGTACGTCCCGCATTTCAAGCCCGGCAAGCAGTTGCGTGAGCGCGTCGACGAGGCGCGGGCGCATACACCCGCACCGGCGCCATCGACTTTGGACGACTGACCTCAGGCCGCACCGGCCCGGGCAGTTCCGTGAATTTTTGAGGCGCATACCGAACTAATGCCGCCTCCAGGGCGGCTCAACCCATGTCGCGAATTATCCAGTTGGTGTTCATCTTGTTGGTGCTCCTCGCGGGCACCGCGTTTCATCTGCGCAATGATCAGCCGGTGGCGCTGGATTTCTACTCCGGCGTCCTCGAACTGCCATTCTCCGTCTGGATCCTGCTGGCGCTGACCGTCGGTGCGGTGTTGGGTTTGCTCGCCTGCCTGCCGGCCATGGTGAGCGGCCGGATCCAGATTGCGCGCTTGCGGCGGCGACTGTTGCTACATGAGCCCCGGGGAAAACAACCGCCAGCGGCGCCTGGAGGAGGCGGATGATGCAGGAGGCAGGCTGGCTGCCTCTGCTGTGGTTGTTATTACCCATCGCCGCGTATTCAGGCTGGCTGGCAGCCCGGCACGCACAACGCAATGGATCCGAATCGCGTTCCTCCCGTGTTCCCCCGGAGTATTTCCGCGGCCTTAATTATCTGCTCAATGAACAGCCGGACAAGGCCATCGAGGTATTCGTGCGCATGGCCGAGGTCGACGGTGACACAGTGGAAACCCACCTGGCACTCGGCAACCTGTTTCGTCGTCGCGGGGAAGTGGATCGCGCCATTCGCATTCACCAGAACCTGATCGCGCGTTCATCGCTGACACGCGAACAACGGTTGTTGGCCATGCTGGAGCTGGGCATGGACTACATGCGTTCCGGCCTGCTGGATCGCGCGGAAGGACTGTTTCGGGAGCTGGTGGATACAGGTTCGCACATGCGCCAGTCGCTGGACCTTCTGCTCGACATCTATCAACAGGAACGGGATTGGCACAACGCCATTGCCACGGCCCGGCGCCTGCAGGCCACGGCTGCCGCAGGACTGGATCCGGTGCTGGCGCATTTTCATTGCGAACTGGCAGAGGAATCCCTGCGCGCGCGCCGGGATGACGATGCACGCAAGTGGGTTCACGCGGCACTGGAGATCGATCCCAAATGCGTGCGCGCCACTCTGATCGAGGCCGCCATGGAGGAGCGCGCCGGTAATCTGCGCGCCGCAATTGATGTGTACCAGCGCGTCGAGCAGCAGGATCCCGAGTATTTGCCCGAGACCATCATTCCGTTGCAACGCTGTCACCGCGCACTGGGCACAGATGCCTCGTTCCTGGATTTTCTGTCCGGAGTCGTCCAGCGCCATGGCGGAATCAAGGCGCAGTTGTTGCGCGCGGACCTGGTGGCGGCCCGGAGCGGTGACGAGGCGGCGATGAGCTACTTGGCGGCGGAGCTTTCCACGCATCCATCAGTACCGGGCATCAACCGCCTGCTGGACCTCATCATGCGCAGGGTGGGCGACCCGGTACGCGGTAATCTGGCCGTGGTCAGGGACGCGGCGGCGCAGATGGAGCAGGATCGCCCTGTGTATCGTTGCACCCATTGCGGGTTCTCCGCCCGGCTGCTGCACTGGCAATGCCCCAGTTGCAAGCACTGGAACTCGGTCAAGCCCGTGCATGGAGTCGAGATTGACTGAACCCAGGATCATCGTCGCCTGCGATTTCCCCACAGCGGCCCAGGCGTTGGCGCTGGTTGACCGACTGGATCCGGCCCGCTGCCGGGTCAAGATCGGCAAGGAACTGTTTGCGGTCGCCGGCCCGGAATTGGTGCGCGCGGTTCAGGGTCGTGGCTTCGGAGTATTTCTGGACCTCAAGTTCCACGATATTCCCAATACGGTGGCCGGGGCCTGCGCCGCCGCAGCGGAGCTTGGTGTCTGGATGCTCAATGTCCACGCTGCCGGTGGCCGGCGCATGTTGCAGGCCGCGCGCGCCGCACTTCCTGACCATGGTCAACGTCCGCGCCTGATTGCAGTGACCGTGCTTACCAGCATGACTGAAACTGATCTGGCGGAGATCGGCGTCACCGGCGTGACGCTCGCGGATCAGGTGCTGAAACTGGCAGGGCTGGCCGAGGCGGAAGGCCTGGATGGCGTGGTATGTTCCGCGCGCGAGTTGGCACAGTTGCGACGACAATTCGGGGCGGATTTCCTGCTGGTGACTCCCGGGATCCGCGCCCCGGGTCAGGCTGCGGACGATCAACGTCGCACCGCGACCCCGGCGCAGGCCATGCGCGACGGCAGTAGTTACCTGGTCATCGGCCGGCCCATCACCCAGGCGCAGGACCCGTTGCAGGCATTGGCTGCGATAGAGTCGGATCTGGCGGGGTCACAGCCGGTCCGCGGTTGATCCAGGCGCACCGTGAGTCACCCTGAAGCAGACCCTGGGCCAGCCGGGGCGAGCCCGATCGCGCCGGTACTTCCAGCCCGGCCTGGCGAACGCGGCTACTGGCACGGATTGCATGGCAGCAGCGTGGCGCTGGCAGTTGCCACAGCGGCATTGCGCCTGCCGCACCCGGTCATCGTGCTGGCGGCGGATCCGGCCGCAGCAGCGGAGTTCAACGATGAATTGAATTTCTATCTCGGCGGCGCGGCGCCGCTGCCGGTATTGTCGTTCCCATCCTGGGAGACGCTACCCTACGACGCTGTATCACCGTACCAGGACATCGTCTCCGAACGCCTCGTCACCCTGCATCGACTGCCGGATCTGGAGCGCGGTGTGCTGGTGATTCCGGTCGCGACACTCATGCACCGGCTCCTGCCCGGAGTTTTTCTCCGGGCTCACAGTTTCCAACTCCGCGTCGGAGATACCCTGGCGCGCGATGCGTTTCGCCGCCGCATGCAGGACAGCGGCTACGCCTTTGTTTCCCAGGTCTCGGCGCACGGGGAGATTGCCGTGCGCGGTTCATTACTGGATGTGTTCCCGATGGGTTCGGCACAACCTTACCGGATTGATCTGCTGGACGACGTCGTGGACAGCATCCGCATGTTTGACCCGGAGACTCAGCGCTCCAGCGAGCATGTGCAGGGCATTGCAGTCATGCCGGCGCGGGAAGTGGCGTTGACCGAGGCCGGCGTCGCCTGTTTCCGTAATCGCTGGCGCAGCCGCTTCGAAGGTAACCCGTCCGATGTCGACGTCTATCGCGAGGTCAGCCTTGGGAATGCCCCGGCCGGAATCGAGTATTACCTGCCGCTGTTCTACGAGCACACGGAAAGCCTGTTTGATTATGTGCGTGGAGAATGCACGCTAGTCCAGTTGTCCGGCGCGCGCGAAGCGGTCGACCTGTTCTGGAACGACGCCGGCGCGCGTTATGAACAGGGCCGGCACGACCGGCAGCGCCCGTTACTGATGCCGGCGGAGGTGTTTTATCCACCGGAGGAATTCAACGCACTGCTTCGGCGTCACACACTGGTGCGGATAAGCGGCCTGCGCGATGACGCTGACCGTGCCGGCGCGGTCAGTTACTCCACCCGCACTCCAACGCGCATTCCGGTGGATGCCCGCGCCAAAGACCCGCTCGCTGTGTTGCGCAGATTCATCGCTGATTTCAACGGCCGGGTGCTGATTGCAGCGGAATCCCTGGGCCGGCGCGAGACGCTGATGGAGTTGTTCGATCGCCATGGCCTGCGCCCGGCAGTGCTGGCGAGCTGGACGGATTTTCTCAATTCGGCAGTTCCCTTCGCGCTGGTGGTGGCGCCGCTGGAGAACGGGGTCGTGCTGGCGATTCCACCGGTCGCGGTGATCAGTGAATCGCAATTGTTCGGCGAGCGCGCGCAGCAGCGCCGCCTGCGCCGCCGGCGCCAGGATACCGAGGCGGTGGTGCGCGATCTGGCGGAATTGCGACCCGGTTCACCAGTGGTCCATCACCGGCACGGTGTCGGCCGTTACCTTGGCCTGACGGTACTCGAGGTGGGTAATGTCCCGGGCGAGTTCATCAGCCTGGAATACGAAGGTGGCGACAAACTCTATGTACCGGTCGCCTCCCTGGATCTGATCAGCAGGTATACCGGGGTGGACCCGGAGCATGCCCCGTTGCATCGCCTGGGTAGCGGGCAATGGGAGAAGGCGCGGCGCCGTGCCGCGGAACGTGCGCGTGATGTGGCGGCTGAATTGCTAGAACTGCACGCACAGCGTGCATTACGCCCCGGGCAGGTGTTCACGCTGGAAGCGGATTCCTACCAGGCCTTTGCCCAGGGCTTCCGCTTTGAAGAGACGCCGGGACAGCAGGACGCCATAGATGATGTGCTGAATGACATGCGCGCCCAGCGGCCCATGGATCGCCTGGTATGCGGCGATGCCGGATTCGGCAAGACCGAAGTCGCCATGCGCGCCGCGTTCCTGGCTGCTGAAAATCAGCGCCAGGTCGCCGTGCTGGTGCCCACGACCCTGCTGGCGCAGCAGCATTTCCATAATTTCCGCGATCGATTCGCGGACTGGCCCTTGCGCGTGGAGATGTTGTCCCGCTTCGTGGGCAAGCGCAGGCAGGATGAGATCATTGCCGATACGGTTGCCGGCAAGGTGGACATACTCATCGGGACACACCGGCTGTTGCAGCCCGATATCCGGTTCGCACGCCTGGGCCTGGTGATTATCGACGAAGAACATCGCTTCGGCGTGCGCCAGAAGGAGCGCTTCAAGGCATTGCGCGCCGAAGTGGACGTGTTGACCCTGACTGCCACACCCATCCCGCGCACGCTCAACCTCGCGCTGTCGGAATTGCGCGACTTGTCGATCATCTCCACGCCGCCGGCCCGGCGCATCGCGGTAAAGACGTTTGTGCAGGAATGGCATGACGGGGTCCTGCGCGAGGCCATCCAGCGTGAGTTGCATCGCGGTGGCCAGATTTACTTTTTGCATAACGAGGTGGAAAGCATCGCCGCGATGACGAAACGCGTCGAATCGCTGGCACCGGACGCCCGCGTCCGCATCGCCCATGGGCAGATGCCGGAGCGGGAACTGGAACAGGTCATGCTCGATTTTTATCATCGCCGGTTCCAGGTCCTGGTCTGCACCACGATCATCGAAACCGGCATTGACGTGCCCAATGCCAATACCATCATCATCAATCGCGCCGACAAGTTCGGCCTGGCCCAGCTCTACCAGTTGCGCGGACGCGTCGGTCGATCCCACCATCGCGCCTATGCCTATCTTTTGATCCCGCCGCGCGCGGCCCTGGCCGCTGACGCCAGCAAACGGCTTGAGGCTGTTGCCTCTCTGGAGGATCTGGGCATCGGCTTTACGCTGGCCACCCACGATCTCGAGATACGCGGCGCCGGAGAGATTCTTGGCGAACGGCAGAGCGGGCAGATCCAGGAAGTCGGTTTCGCCATGTACATGGATTTGCTGGATCGCGCCGTGCGCGCGCTGCGCCGCGGCCAGCAGCCGGAACTGGATCGGCCCCTGGACACGGGGACCGAGATCAACCTGCATACACCGGCGCTGATCCCGGAGGACTATCTGCCGGATGTGATGTCGCGGCTGATCCTGTACAAGCGCATTGCCAGCGCGCCGGACGCGGAGGAGCTGACGGCCCTGCGCGAGGAGATCACGGATCGTTTCGGGGCATTGCCTGAGGCATTGCAGAACCTGCTGCGCATTGCGCGACTCAAGCAACTGGCCGGTGCGCTCGGATTGCGCAAGATAGACCTGGGTCCGCAGGGTGGGCGATTGCATTTTCAGCCGCAGCCGCGGTTGAACGCCGCCGCGCTGGTGAGATTGCTGCAGCGTCAGCCGGCAATTTACCGTATGGATGGCCGTGATAAACTGCGCATCCAGGAAAACCTCCCGGACGCCGCCAGCCGCGTGGCGTTACTGAACGGATTGCTGGAGACCCTCGCGCCTCGGGATTCGGTGGAAAATTGAAATGCCCCCAGTTACCAAAGTTGTACTAACCCTGGCCCTGTTGTGGGCTTGGGCGCTGCCGGCGACCGCAGCCAGCTACCAGGTGGAAATCGTCATTTTTGCGTACCCGCAGCCCAATGCCGATGGTGAGCAGTTTGCCGCGGACGAAGGGCTGCCCGCGCCGCAGGGACTGGCGCAATTGGGGGATGGGGGGCAGGGGACCGGCCCCGTGGTGACGCCGTTGTCTTCCTCCAGCTACCGCCTGAATGGCGTGCTGGGTGCATTGCGTCGCGGGGGAAAATACCGGCCCCTGCTGCATGCATCCTGGCTGCAGCCCGACGCCGGCCGGATTCGCGGTGTCTACGTCTCCTCATCGGCGGCGGCCGCAACACCAGGATTGACTGCTACGGATGTGGAACAAGTCATGGGCAGTGTGCGCCTGCGCGTGACGCGCTTCCTGCACGTGGACATGGACCTGGCGTATTTCCCCGGCGCCGCGCCACCTGGAGTGACTGAGGCTGGCGGCCCGGAGCAGGCAGATCACGTGCGCCTGAGGGAGAGCCGCAAGATCAAACTCAACGAGGTGCATTACTTCGATCACCCGCTGTTCGGTGCGTTGCTGCAGGTCAGCCGCGCAGGCGGCGCCGAAGCGGCGCCGGAGGAATAGCATTACAAGAGCGGGATCACCGCCTGCAGTAACTGCTGCGTCTGTCTCATGCCCTGATCCAGGTTATTCCGGATCAGATCCATCGTAATCGGCCCGGAGGATTTTCCCGCGGCGTGGTTTGCCACCACACAGATGGCCGCGTATTCGACTTCCAGTTCCCGCGCCAGGGCCGCCTCCGGCATGCCGGTCATGCCCACCACATGACAACCATCCCGCTCCATGCGGGTGATTTCAGCGGCGGTCTCCAGGCGGGGACCCTGGGTGGCGCCGTAGGTGCCGGAGGCGTGTACGGGCAGGCCAAGTTTGGTTGCGGCGGATATCAGCAGGGTGCGCATTTCACTGCTGTAAGGTGCGGTGAAATCGGAGTGGGTCACCTGATCCAGGCCGGATTCAAAATAAGTATGTGACCGCGACCAGGTGTAATCGATTATCTGATCCGGGATCATCAGCGTCCCCGGTCCGAGCCCGGCGCTGATCCCGCCGACGGCATTGACCGCGACCACGCGGCGGACACCGTTTTCCTTCAGCGCCCAGAGATTGGCGCGGTAGTTGATCATGTGCGGTGGGATGGCATGGGGCTGGCCGTGCCGAGGCAGAAAAAATATCTCACGCCCGGCAAATTCCCCCACTACCAGCGGGCCCGAGGGTTCCCCCCAGGGTGTCTGCTCAACTTGTCGCCTGAGCACGCGCAGGCCCGCCAGTGCAGTGAGTCCGGAGCCACCGATGATTCCCAGGTGTGTCACGTTGTGTCCAGTTGCCGGCGTCCAGTCCAGTCACGGGCAAACTGCCAGGCACTGCGTCCGCTGCGCGAGCCGCGTTCCAATGCCCACTGTAACGCGGCGCGCTGCATGGAATCACCAGGGGCGTCCGTGTCCGGTGCCAGTTGGCGTACCCAGTACGACACGATCTCCAGGTACTGATCCTGGGTAAAGGAGTGAAAGGCAACCCAGATGCCAAAGCGTTCCGACAGCGACAATTTCTCCTCCACCGCCTCGCTGAGGTGCAACTCGCCGTCCTGGAGGCGGCTGTCCAGATTTTCCTGCATGTATTCCGGGATCAGATGCCGGCGATTCGAGGTGGCGTAAATGAGCACATTGTCCGGCAGGCCTGAGGCGGAGCCGTCCACGATGGATTTCAGCGCCCGGTAGCGGTCGTCATCGGCGGCGAATGACAGATCATCGCAGAACAGCAGGAACCTCCCCGGCGCTGGCGCCAGCGCCGAACAGATGTCGTGCAGGTCCGCCAGGTTTTCCTGGGCCACTTCCACCAACCGCAGTCCCTGCCCCTGGTAGTGGTTGAGCAACCCCCGGACCAGTGAGGACTTGCCGGTCCCGCGTGGCCCCCACAGCAATGCATGATTCGCCGGCAGTCCGGCAAGAAACTGGCGCGTGTTGCGATCCAGCAGTTGTTTCTGCCGGTCGATGCATTGCAGCTCCGACAACTGCGTCGTGGTAAGCAGGGTCGCAGCGTGGAGACCACGCTGCACGCCGTTGCCGCGCCAGCGCAGCACCGGGCCGTTCGGCACGGACTCTGGCGCGGCAGAGGACAGGAGATCCTTCAATCGATCCAAAAGGGTGTTGGCGCGGGTCAAAAATTTATGCGGTTCATGCATTTGGTTTGCCTGCCGCTACGTTAGCGACTCGTGAGCGGAAACGTCAAGAAACCCGTTGCGGCAGGACGTTTTCCCAGCTTCGGCAACGCCGTCCATCATGCACGAACGCGCCCGATCTGATACCCTTCCCGCGCCGGCACAGGATCGTTCCGGCATGGTTCACGATTCGGGAATCCGGGGCCGGTTTCCGGATCAATTGGCACAAATCCCAACGCTCAAGTGCAGGAGATATCTTAAATGTACGCGCAGGACATGAGGATCGCAGGATTTGACGATGAAGTCTGGACAGCGATGCAGGGCGAGCGACAGCGCCAGGAAGATCATATTGAGTTGATTGCCTCGGAAAACAATGTCAGCCCGCGCGTGCTGGAAGCGGTGGGGTCGGTGCTCACCAATAAATATGCCGAGGGGTATCCGGGCAAGCGCTACTACGGCGGTTGCGAGTACGTGGATGTCATTGAACAACTGGCCATTGATCGGGCCAAGAAATTGTTTGGGGCCGACTTCGCCAACGTGCAACCCCACTCGGGTTCCCAGGCCAACGGTGCCGTCTACCTGGCCCTGTGCCAGCCCGGTGACACGATCATGGGCATGAGTCTTGCCCATGGTGGCCACCTGACACACGGCGCGTCGGTGAACGTTTCCGGTCGGCTCTACAAGGCGGTGCAGTACGGACTGGACCCCGCCACCGGCCAGATTGATTACGACGCCGCCGAGAAAATGGCACTGGAGCACAAGCCCAGGCTCATCATGACCGGTTTCTCCGCCTATTCGCGCATCGTGGACTGGCAGCGATTCCGCAGTATCGCCGACCAGGTCGGTGCCATCCTGGTCGCCGATATGGCCCACGTGGCGGGACTGGTGGCTGTGGGACTCTATCCAAGCCCAGTGCAGATAGCAGATGTGACCACGACCACCACCCACAAGACGCTGCGTGGACCGCGCTCCGGATTGATCATGGGCAAGGCCAATGCTGACATCGAGAAGAAGATCAATTTCATGGTGTTCCCCGCCTACCAGGGTGGCCCGCTGATGCATGTCATCGCCGGCAAGGCGGTGGCGTTCAAGGAAGCCATGGAACCCGGGTTCCGCGTCTACCAGGAGCAGGTGCTGAAGAACGCCCGGGCCATGGCCAAGGTGTTCCTGGACCGGGGCGTCAATATTGTCTCCGGCGGCACGGACAATCACCTGTTCCTGGTGGACCTGATTTCGCGCAAATTGACCGGCAAGGATCTGGACGCCGCCCTGGGCCGCGCCCACATCACTGTCAACAAGAACGCAGTACCCAATGACCCGCAGTCGCCGTTCGTTACCAGCGGCATTCGCATCGGCACGCCGTCCATCACCACGCGTGGCATGAAGGACGCGGAGGCGCGCCAGATCAGCGGATGGATCTGCGACATCATCGACAACATGGGCAGCGAGGCGGTCATTGATCGAGTGCGTGAAGAAGTGGCTGAATTGTGCCGGGCATTCCCGATGTATGGTCGTTGAACGCACGAGGGCCGCATGCGCTGTCCATTCTGCTCCTGCATAGACACACGCGTCATTGATTCGCGCCTCGTCGGCGAGGGTGAGCAGATCCGGCGCCGGCGCGAATGCTCGGAATGCAAGGAGCGCTTTACCACCTACGAAAACGCCGAACTCAACTTCCCGCGCGTCATCAAGTCGGACGGCAGGCGCGAGGCTTTCATGGAAGACAAGCTGCGCGCCGGCATCATGCGGGCGCTGGAGAAGCGGCCGGTGGAAATGGAACGGGTTGAAGTGGCGGTGGCCCGGGTCAAGCGCAAATTGCGCGGTTCCGGCGAGCGGGAAGTGAAGTCGCGCAAGCTCGGGGATTGGGTCATGGAGGAACTGCGCACCATGGACCAGGTCGCCTACGTTCGGTTTGCATCGGTGTATCGGAGTTTTGAGGATGTGCGCGCCTTCCTCGAGGAGATTGAGCGGCTTGAGAATGAATTGCCCCCGGAATTGCGCCGCAGCCAGATGAACCTGCTGCCGTCAGATCAGGATGAATCGTGAGCCGCAGCGCGGCCAACCAGGCCCAAAAGCGGCAAACCCGAACCATGTTCCCGTGTCCCACGGAGAAACTGATTGAGGCGAGTCCGGCATGGTTGCCGATGCCCCGCGAGATGCGCGGTGCCCGCTCATGACCGCCACCGGTAAACGCGGCTATCTGCAATCCCGTGCCCGTGCCGCCGCGCGACGCAATGCCGTGCAGGCGCTGTATCAATGGGAACTGAATCGCCAACCCATTGACGGCATCATCGGCGAGTTCCAGACCGAGCGTGCCGAAATGGAGAAGGCGGACCAGGCATACTTTTGCGAAGTCATGCGCGGCGTGGTGTTGCATCGCAATGGCCTCGCCGAACGGCTGGAGCCGCATCTGAAGCGCGCGTTCCCTCAACTGGACCCGGTGGAACGGGCGGTGTTGCTGCTGGCCATGTTTGAACTGGTCTATCGACCCGACCTGCCCTGGCGCGTGGTAGTCAATGAAGCGGTTGAACTGGCGAAGATGTTCGGCGCAGAGCAGTCGCACAAATTCATCAATGGTGTACTGGATGCGGCAGCGCGTGCCACTCGGGCGGCGGAGATCGGCGCCGCCTGACCCACATAATCCATGCCTGGCGACGAATACGCGCTGATCCAGCGGTACTTTCAGAATCTCACCGCCACGCGCGCGGATGTCCGGCGCGGGATTGGCGACGATGCTGCGGTGCTGGCGGTTCCCGCCGGTCATGAACTCGTGGTGTCCACGGACACGCTGATTAACGAAGTGCATTTCCCCGCGGCGACCCTGCCCGCGGACATCGGCTTCAAATCCATGGCGGTAAATCTGAGCGACATGGCAGCCATGGGTGCGGAGCCATGCTGGGTCACCCTGGCGCTGACGTTACCCGCGGCAGAACCCGGTTTTCTGGAGCCTTTCTGCACCGGCTTCGCCGAATCGGCACAGGCTTATCATGTGGCCCTGGTGGGTGGCGACCTGACCCGTGGGCCGCTTTCCGTCACGGTGCAAATCATGGGAACGGTACCGGCTGGCAGTGCCCTGCTGCGCAGCGGTGCCCGTCCTGGCGATCAAATCTGGGTGACGGGCGAATTGGGATCGGCGGCCCTCGGCCTTGCGGTGTTGCGGGGCCGGCATTGCGGCAATGCACCGGGATTGGACGCCTGTGTGCGGCGATTGAATCGTCCCGCGCCATGTGTGCAGGCGGGATTACTGCTGCGGGGCGTGGCCAGCGCGGCCATCGACATTTCCGACGGCTTGCTCACGGATCTCGGTCATGTGCTGCGCGCCAGCGGCGTGGGCGCCCGCGTTGCGCTTTCCTGTATACCGATGGGGGTGGCACTGTCGGCGCTGCCCGATGAGTCTGCGCGTTGGCAATATGCACTCGCTGGCGGAGATGATTACGAATTATGTTTCACTGCGCCGCCCGCGGCTGCGGATGGAATCAAGGCGCGACTCGGCGACTGCGGCTGCACTGCAACGCGCATCGGAATTATTACTGCCGGGTCAGGTGTGCAGTGGATTGGGTCGGATGGAGTTGCGGTAGATTTCAGCGCTTCAACAGGGTATCAGCACTTCTAGGCAATACCGGGATCCTGACGGCGGTGGTTGGCGGTCCGATCACATGTTGTCGGACCGTAAGCAGCAGGGACGCTGCGCACGAGCCTACATGTGATCAGACCGCCAACCACCGCATTTGTCGTGGCACAAAAGTATTTGAGCATCGCCTTTGCTAGGCGCTTTGCCGCTTCAGGATTATGTTCTGCCACAGCGCCGGCCCGGTCTGGTGCACGGAATTTCCCTTAGCGTCCACTGCCACGGTCACCGGCATGTCTTTCACCGTGAATTCCTGGATGGCCTCCATGCCCAGCTCCGGGAACGCGACGACCCGTGCCGCGGTGATGGCCTTTGACACCAGGTAGGCGGCGCCACCGATGGCGATCAGGTACACAGCCCGGTGTTTCCGAATGGCTTCGATGGCCGCAGGCCCGCGTTCCGCCTTGCCCACCATGCCCAGAAGTCCGGTCCGGGCCAGCATCATCTCGGTAAACTTGTCCATGCGCGTGGCCGTGGTGGGGCCGGCGGGACCGACTGCTTCCTTGCCCACCGGGTCCACGGGGCCGACGTAATAGATAAATCGATTGGTGAAATCCACGCCCGGCGGCAACGGTTGCCCGGCATCCAGCAATTGCTGAAGGCGTTTGTGGGCGGCGTCGCGTCCGGTTAACAACTTGCCGCTGAGTAGAACCGTTTCCCCCGGTTTCCACGTCGCGATCTCCTCGCGCGTCACCGTATCCAGATTTACGCGGCGCGCATCGGGGCCGCTTTCCC
>CAYMXG010000013.1:0-5784 GCA_964394115.1 uncultured Enterobacteriaceae bacterium
ACGCCGCGATAATGACTATTACGGCGATGGCGACCAATGCTAGACCGCGTTCTTTCATGTGTGCTCCATGGAAAGGCGTCACGCCGGTGTCGGATTTTGACCGGCAATATACAGGATTGTGCCGACGCCGTTGAACATGCGCGCCGGAGTAATATTAGCGTGTATTTAGCGGGTACGACCTGAGGCAGGAAGTTCGGCCAGCAGCTTCAGAGTTTTTTCCGCGGCGGCGATGACCTGCTCTTGATGGCCTTGCAACGCCTGCCAGGGATACGGCTGGAATATGTCCAGGAAGGGATCCTTGACCCCGGAATCGATTCCTGACAATGCCTCGAATACGGCCAATGCGTCAAACGGCACATTGGCCTCACTGTAGCCGCCTTCATGCGTTACCAGGATGCGACCATCGCAACAGACGTTTGCGATTTCCAAAATCATTTCCGTCATGTGCCGAAATGCCCCGCTGTGCAACAGCATCCGTCCGAGGGGGTCGTGGAAGCCGGCATCGTAACCTGAAGCGACGATAATCAATCCTGGCTGGAACGCCCTGACCGCAGGGATCACGACCCGTTGAAACGCCGCTTCATACGCGCCCCAGCCGGAACCCGGGGGAAGCGGAATGTTGATATTGGTACCGCGGGCACTATCCGCGCCGGTTTCATCGAGCCCCCCACTGTCCGGCGGAAAGGTCAGTTCCTGGTGGATGGAAATGGTCAGTACCGCCGGATCATCCCAGAAGATTTTCTGCACGCCGTTACCATGATGGACATCCCAGTCCACAATGGCGACGCGTTCGACATCTCCCGCTTCCAGGGCATGTTTCGCGGCAATGGCGCCGTTGTTGAGCAGGCAGAATCCCTTCCCGGTATCGGCTTCCGCGTGATGTCCCGGTGGGCGCACCAACGCATAGGCGTTGGCAATCCTGCCGTCAAGAATGGCATCCACTGCCGCGATGCAGCCGCCGGCCGCAAGCCGGGCGATGTCGTAACTGCCTGGAGTAACCGGCGCATCCATCCCGGCAGGCCCGCCCACTTCATTGAGGTGCTGCAATCGGTCCAGATACTCGGCGCTATGCGTCCGCAATAATTCCTGGATGGTTGCCTCTTGGGCGGGAATGTTGACGAGCTGATCGGACATGCCGCAGGCATCGAGGAGATTCTTCAGGCGGCGCTTGGTTTCCGGCGCCTCGTATGGCCTGCCTGGTTGCACTGGAAATGTCGCGGGCAACACGCCGGCATTGTTCCCCTGGTCATGCCACATGCAGCGCTCGTGCCAGACCAGTCCTGTCTTCGCCATTTTCGTTGTCGTTAAGGAGCAGCACGCGCATTGCCTGAGGGCGGCGCGGCTGTCCCTCCAATTATTGCCGACTAGTCGAAATTAAAGCGGAATGTCACGCCATAGGCGCGCGCCGGCCCCGGATACGCTGTCGCGCCCCCGCCACTGCCTGCATCGGCAAAATTGCCGATGGTCTTTACCCAATACTCCTGATCACCGAGATTGTGTACCCATCCCATGACGGAATACTTTTCGTCAACACTGCGCCAGGTGAGCGATGCGTTCAGCAACCAGTAGTTCTGCTGAATGTCCACCGCGGACGGGATCGGCGTGCCGAACACGCTGTCAATTCGATTCTTGCCGTATCGATCGAAATTGAGAGCGTCGGTGTAGCTCCACTCGAAGCGCGGCGTGACCGTGGTCCCGGCCCAAGCCGCGAACGCGTACTCAATGAGGCCGTTGAAAGTCACGTCTGGGGCGGCAGGCAACGGATTGCCGCTCAGGTCGCGGCCATCCGGATTGATGAATTTGTCATACTCCGCGTCCAACAGGCCCAGCGCCGCCTGCATGTACAGGGCTTCGGTGGCCTGGAGTTGCATTTCGATTTCGGCGCCGTTAATGATTGACTTGGCGGCGTTCCGGATGGTGAAGATGTTGCCCGGCAGCACCAGCAGGGTTTGCTGATCGGTCAACTCGATTCTGAACAATGCCGCGTTGATCACCAGCCGCTGATCGAGCCACATCGATTTGGCACCGATTTCGTAAGCATCGGCATATTCCGGGTCAAAGGTGAGATCGGGAGTAGTCGGCGCAGGTGGGAACAGCACCGTGCCGTTGAAACCTCCGCTCTTGAAGCCACGGGCGTAGCTCGCGTACAGCAACATGTCGTCCAATGGGCGCCATTCCAGCGCCGCCCGACCGGTGAAGGCATCCCAGTCCTCGCTTTCAATAATGGGAATGGACGTGCCGAAATTGTCCGCCAGTACCCAGTCAAAGTCCTTCTCTTCGTAAGTGTAGCGGATGCCGCCGTTGAGCTGGAGTTGCTCCGTCAATGGATACTGGAAATCCCCGAACAACGCCCAGTTATTGGATTCCTGCGTATAGGTTGAGAAACCCTGGATTCCACCGGGACCAAAGAACGGCGCGAACAACGCATCAGCGAACAGGCGCGTGTGATTGAACGTATCCACTTCGTCCGTATAGAAGTAAAAACCCGCCACCCAGTCCAGACCATCAAGGATGCCGCCTTCGACAGTGGACGCCACCCGCTGCTCGACGCTCCAGGAGTCAAATTTATCGTCGTAGTCGATGGTGAAATAGTCAACAGGGGAACCGTCAGAATCCTCCCGGATCGCCGTGTCCACGTTCTCGTACGAGACGATGGTGGTCAGGGTCAGGCTGTTCCAGTCAAGATCGGCATGCATGGAAGCACCCCACCCCTCATTGTCCTCAAATCCAGGGCGATCGTTGGACAATGTGTGGGAATCGTTCGTTTCCTGGTAGGCAGGACCGCCAAATACCGGGTAAAGGAGGTTCGGCTCGTTATTCCCATAGCCGATGTGATGAATGGCAGGCGAATCGGATTCCGCGCTCGATCCATGCACGTTGAACAGAACATCCAGTGTCGAGATTGGCTTCCACGCCAGCTGCACACGGCCCGCGCCGCTTTCCAGGTCATTCATGTTGTCGTCCGTGAACTGGTTCTTCGTGTACCCATCATTGGTCCTGTAGATTCCGGCCGCGCGAACAGCCACAGTGTCCGACAAAGCGATGCCGCCTGCCAACTCTCCCTCTATCTGATCGAAGCGGCCGTAAGTCATGGTCCCGGCCAGGCTCGGTGCCTCGAAGGAGGGTTTTTTGGAAATGAAGTTGATGGCGCCGCCGGTGGTGTTGCGTCCATACAGAGTCCCCTGGGGTCCGCGCAGGACTTCCACGCGCTCCAGGTCGAACATCTGGGTAAGCATCGCCGCCCGGGCGCCCATGTACACCTCATCGTTATAGACCCCTGCCGGTGACTGATCGATGGATCCGAAGGTATTGTTCTGCCCCACACCCCGGATCACGATCTCGGGACGTGAATTCTCGAAGAATGCGGTTATCTTCAAATTCGGACTGTGCTGGGACAGGTCCCACGCATTGTTCATGCCGTAGGCTTCAATGTCCTGCTCCGAGAATGCGGTGATGGATAAACCGACGTCCTGAACGGATTCAGCACGCTTCTGGGCGGTCACCACGACTTCTTCGATCTCCGCGCCCATGGCCGACAAACCCAAGGTAACGCCAAGGCAGAAAAGTCCGGTACGGGAGAATCGCAATGCGGGCAGCCCAGACAACCACTGGCTCCCGGACGCCTGCAAGTCCACGATGTCTGTTTGACGGCACTTGCTGCGTTTTACCTGCTCCATTTGGCATTCCCCCTGGCTGATTGGAACTGGTTGCATCGGGCCGGAACGGCGGCAACTGACCCGGAACCGTAGCGCAGATTCTGGGCTCCCGAAATACCCCTTGAGGGTGACAGCGTTATCGGTGGTCGACGTCCCGTTTCGACGGGATCCCCGAAGCCGCGGCCGCGGAATCTTCGGACTTCAGGCGCGCCCGCAAAATGCGGCGTGCATAAACCGCGGCGGTATCCCCCGGCAGAATTGTCGGCCGCAGGGCCAATATGTCGGTGATTTCGCCGAGTCGGTGCTGAACCGCCTCGAGCATTGGGGTATCCTCCATTTCAAATGCGTGCGTAAGCAACTGGATATGGCTTGCATCATCGATGACGTAATCCAATCTCGGGACACCACTGGCCCAGAAGTACCAGGTTGTGTGCGCGGAGGACGGTGTCAGAATGTGATCGGTGGAATTACGCCAGGCCTCTGATCGCGGCCGACCGGTCGCGACGCTCTCCAATGCCAGATGTAACGTCGCCGGCACATCCCAGCGCATCGTGTCCCATTCATCAATCGGCCCGTCCCCTAACTTGGGAAACAGACTCTTGTTGTAAGCCGGGGTTGGAAATGACCGTATGAAGTATCTGGAGCAGACGGTATCTCCCACCTGTTCAAAAAAAGTCTCCGGAATGTAATCGCCGCCCCCGAACGAGGGATGGAGATAGGTGGTATGGGTAAGGTCCAGCAAATTATCGGTGATCAGTTCGTAGTCGGCACGGACCATGCTGTGCCCGTATACAAAGTGATAACCCGGCTCAATGTGGTCGGGGAACCGGACGATCTGGCTCGGATTGGCCTTCCCGGGATCGCCCGGCCAGATCCAGAGTATGTTGTCCTGTTCGACGATGGGGAAACTGCGCACCTGGGCTGACGGCGGTATCCGGTCGGAATAAGGGTTTTTCACACACTGCCCGGTACTGTCGAAACAAAGTCCATGGTATCCACATTCAATGACACCCTGGGATAACTTTCCCCGGGACAGCGGCGCAAACCGGTGTGGGCAGCGATCATGCAATGCAGCCGTAACGCCGTCCGCACCGCGAAATACCACGATGGGTAGATCCAGGATAGTGCGCGCCAGCATTCCGCTGCCTAGCTCGTGGCCCCATCCGAACATATACCAGGTATTAAGCAGACAGTTTTCCACAGGCCCTCCTGATCTTGGGAGTCTTGTCATGAGTCGGATTGCAGAAAATCAGGACTGCGATCAGGCGTTTTGCCGGTAATCCATTGCCTGCAACATGCGGCGATGAAATGCCGCTGGATTCTCATCCCAAATCCTGATGTATTGCCCTTCGCCTGCTACCGTCGAACGCATGCCTCGTTGTAATCCACGAATCA
This sequence comes from uncultured Enterobacteriaceae bacterium, assembly GCA_964394115.1. Lineage (GTDB taxonomy): Bacteria > Pseudomonadota > Gammaproteobacteria > Eutrophobiales > Eutrophobiaceae > 2-02-FULL-61-13. The sequence continues at coordinate 5,052 of CAYMXG010000013.1, forward strand.
CTGGCAAGTCCTGCTCGTTGATTCTGTTAGCTGCCGCAATGAATTCCTTTTGAGCTGTGGTGAAGGATTCGCTCTGTGTCTCATCCCGGACAAAATAGATCGCCAGGGTTTCGCTGGTTTCTGATTCCGACACTGGCAGCAAACGGATGACCTGCATCCAGGTGGCCGTCAGAATCAACAGGGAGTTTGGAAACAGATAATGCACATTACCAGCGCCGTGTTCCGGAACGGAATATGCGTGACAAGTCGCGCCGCAATAAACGAGCTTGCTGCCACCAAACCAAGTTCCACAGCTGCGATGAGACCGGCCAGGGTTTCCGAAAGTCGCGACCCGCGTATTAATGTGGACAACGCGTGTGGTTGCAGCCACCACGCGAAGATGGCGACGTTATAGGCGGCAATACTTCCAGTCAGCAGGTACAGATCGCTAATCGTGCCGACGTTTGCCCAAGGTTTGATTTGTGAGCGTTTCACAATCATGCCACCACGTTCAATTCAGTTTGGCCCAGGTATCGCTCGTACCGGTACGGCACTGGGTCCACATCCGGCGCAGCGCCCGTAATCAGGTCCGCCATCATCTTTCCAGCGCCGGGCGCCATGGTCAGCCCGTAGCTGAATCCGGTCAGCAAATGCATTCCCGGCATGGATTGCACCGGACTGATTGTCGGCATGTTGTCCGGCGTGACTACCAGCACCCCCGCCCATTCCTCCCTCACGTGCAGAGCTTGAAAGG
>CAYMXG010000013.1:5794-9419 GCA_964394115.1 uncultured Enterobacteriaceae bacterium
ATCAGCTGCCTGGCGCGCCGTGTGAATTCCGGTTCTGGCGCCGGAGCCAGAACCCGCCGGCGCTCAAATGGCGACGGCGCATCCAATGGCCAGCGCGAAGGCGACAGCAATTCACGAAAGAATTGCGCATCCAACCGGTATTTCAGATCCCAATGCCGGCCCTGGGCTTTCAACACCGGCAGAAATTTGAAGCCGTAGCGGAAACTGTCCGGCACAATGGGAACCACGCCGCCGATAATGGCGATGGTATAAGCGCCGTCAAATTCCCTGCGCCAGGAAACGCCCGGTGCATCGCCGGTTCCGTCCGGACCTCCGCTTACGCCGTCAACGGTCTGACAGGAGGCGTGGATGGGGAGCATGGGAAGATCGAATCCAGTGCTGCGGGCAAACAGCGTGGACCATGCACCTCCCGCAAGAACGACATTCTCCGTTCGAATGGCACCTTTCTCGGTGATGACAGATGAAACATGGCCAGCGGTGCTTTCTACGCCACGAACCGCGCAACCAACGTGTATTTTCGCCCCGAGGCGGCGTGCTGCCAGGGCAATTGCTGGCGCAGCAAACCTGGGTTCAACGGTGCCGTCACTGGGATTGAAGTACGCGCCACACCATTTGACATGCGACGGCACCTTGAGGGCGGTCTCGTCCGCGTTCAGTATCCGTGCATCGGACTCATAGTGAGCAGATGTCGCCAACCAACTTTCCCATATACCCAGTTCCTCCGGCGTACGCGTGGGGATGATGAGGCCATTCCGGCGATATCCCGGATCTCCACCACATGCTTGATTCAACTCGACCCACAGACGTTTGGATTCCCGAATCAGCGCCATCTTCGGAAGTCCCAGTCCGGCCGAAGCCACCTGGCCCACTGAGCGGCACGATGCCTCGCCGCCGATGACTCCCTTTTCGCACAATGCCACCGACACTCCGCGGCGGACGAGAAAATACGCGGCGCACACACCCAGTATCCCGCCACCGATGATGACTACATCCGCCTGTGCCGGCGGCATGGGATCGCCATTCACCGGGGTCGCACGCGAACCAGTCAGGGAAGCAGTTCCGGTGCTCACTCCCCTAGAACGGCCCAATCCGCATCCACGCGCCACCCAGTCGGTGTCTCGCGCCACACACACAGGGCCCGATCCACGCGCCTTTGACCGTCAGGCAGCAGAATATCCACATCCACCAGGGCGTATGCCAGTTTGCCGGAGTCATCGACACGCACTTCAATAATCCTAATACCCACCCTGTCCACCGCATCACTAAGGCCGCCGACAATGGGACGGATTTCCCGCGTGCCGCGCGCCAGCGCGATTCCCGTGGCGCCAAACATGGCCTCGGACGTGAAAAACTCCCGCACCATCCGATCCGGATCGTTTTGGTTACAGCAATATTCAAAAATGTCGTAGCCCTCCCGAAGTCGGGCCGTGATCTGTTGGACGTCTGCGCTCACACCTTTATTCCCTCAATAATCGCGCTGTCCAGTTTGGCTGGCAGGTAGCGCGTGAACCGGAGGCCCGCACACGAGAATAGCCGGGCATGCTGCTCCGGAGTGCGCTCGCCTCCGCCGGAAAAGGCCAACATACATAAATCCCACCACGTGTTGAATGGCCTGGAGTCATCAGGCCGGATCACCCAATCCACGACCACAACCTTGCCGTGATCGGGCAATACCCTGGCGACATGGGTCAGGATGTTAATGGCCTTTGCGTCATCCCAGTTATGCAGCACGTGACGCAAGAGGTAAAGATCCGCCCCCGGTGGCACGGATTTGAAGAAGTCACCGCCCACGCAATCGCAGCGGGATGCCAGTCCATGGGACGCCATGTAGGCGCGGGCACGGTTTTCAATGGTTTCCGGCAGGTCGAACAGAATCCCGTTCATTTGCGGGTGTGCATCCAGCAGCGTTGCCAGTTGTGCACCACGCCCGCCGCCGATGTCACAAACGGTTTCCGTCCCGGTGAACTCGTAGCAACCCAGCAGTGGCGAGGGAGCGTCGTAATAGAATGCCTCCATGGCTTCATCGAAGATCCCTGCGTCGGCTTCAGTTCCCTTGACCTCCGGGTAGGGGGAACTGCGCGCCGGCCCGCCAAAGAGCTTTTTCCCAGTGCGAATGATGTCAGGGAGTTCGCCCCAGGCCTCCCAATCGCCCACCATCACCAGCACCTTCGCGCGCTGGGAACGCTCGACATCCGATCGAAGCAGGTTGCTGAGCTGGGTCAGCGCAAACCGGTCTTGCTCCTGTTCGAATACACCGATGGTGGCAAGGGCCCGCAGCAGCCGGAAACAGGCATGCGTATCGCACCCGGCAAGGGAGGCCAACTCGGATGCGGTGCGCGGTCCAGTCTTCAGCAGGTCCGGCAAACCGAGTTGCACAGCTGCGTAAAGGCCGCGGCTGTAATAGAACGCGGACATAATCTCCCAGAGCTTTGCCTCCGCTGCGCGAGATTCCATGCTCAACCTCTTTTGCCCGCGTTCTGGGTTGAACCATGTACTTTCCCCCCGCGTGAACACCATTACAGGCTCTCCCTGAGCATTGCCGCCGCCGCTGTCATGGCCTTGAGTTTTCCGAAGGCCGCCGGGCGCGGACCCGCGGCGGAAAGTGGCTCGCGAGTTTCCCGCGATCAATCAACCAGTCCGGCTGCGGGTAGCTGCCGACGGTGGTACACGGCAACAGGACACTGTTCATGGGCTACTTCCTCTCTCCACCAATCAGGGTGTCCAGACGCAGAAATCGGACCGCATTGTCGTAAAAGATGTCGCGCTTTTGTTCCGCAGTCAGAAAGGGCGCCGATTCGACAGCCTCAATGGCCACCGGGATCGCATCCGGCCAGATCATCTGGTCCGATCCGAACAGGATGCGTTTACTGAACCCGGCTTCCACCAAGCGCCGGAGATAATGATGAAACTCGGGTCTTGGAATGCCATAGGAGATGATCCCGGTGTCCACGTAGACCTGGGGGTGGGAGTACATCAGGTGAATCATCTCGTCCAGCAACGGCCAGCCAGCATGCATCACATAAATGCGCAACCGCGGATGTTTTAGCAATACCGGTTCCAGGGACAAGGGACTGGTGAGTTGGGACCGGTATCCGGATTGCCCTACATACGCTGCCGCTGGTGCTCCCAGCCCCATGTGCAGGGCAACGGGAATATCCTGTTCCTCCGCCAGGGCGAAATAGGGTTCCAGTTCAGCGGCATCAGACGCCACTCCCGCGTATTGGGTCATGACTTCTCCCAGCACAACGATATCCTTTGCCGCAATTGCTGCGCGGATATCCTGCACCGGCGGGTTACCCGGAAGGAACAACATGACTGCCGGCAGAACGCGCTGTGGTGCCGCGGCGCGCCAGTTGTGCACGATTTTCAGGGGTCCACTGACTATCGCCGTAATATTGAGCGCCTCCAGGTAGTTCAAAACCGCCGCACGGTTTGCGGCATCGTCGGGTGGCGGCGATAGCGGCCGGTCACATGAAGTCACGTCATGAATCGTGAATGACTCCGCGCCGTCCCGCGGCAGGAAGTGGATGGCGCCGCTGCAGATCTGCACCGGTTCCAGCCCGAAGAAATCCAGTGGCAGGGCATGGACGTGCACATCAATGATCGGCGGCCTCGATCCCTCGGG
>CAYMXG010000013.1:9429-12211 GCA_964394115.1 uncultured Enterobacteriaceae bacterium
CCTCGGGGCCGGCGGCAAAAACACACATCGGCAACACCGCCAGCCATGCCGCCGCCCGGCAGTAGCGCACAAGTCTCCGAGAGCCCGCAGGCAAGACCGTGTCAGTCCGCTTCCAACTTCTGCAACATGAAGTTATGGAACTGGTTTACGGACTTTTCCATCCAGGAGATGCGGCCCGGGCGGGCAAACCGCGATCTCAGCCCCTTGGCAGTCTGTTGCGATGCGGGGATGTCCTCTGCGACTACAGGGATCAGGAACTTGCTCACATATTCATTGCAACGTTGTCCAAAGTCGCCGAGCCGCAGCGTGGATTCAGGCACCAGGAGCTTCCAACTCAACTCATGCAATTCCACCGACTTGAAATTCCAGTTCAACCAGAGAATGGAACTGGGATCGAACAGTACGTGAAAAAACGGATAAATATTGACTACCCCCAGTGCACACTGATATTTCCGCGGGATGTCCTTCACATAGGGGAACAATTCCGGCATCGGACTGTTGTCCCGCGTCGGCATCCAGAACACGCTGTACGGACCGTCGGCATCGTCGTATTCACAGATACCGGCCGGGAACATCGGTTCCAGGGATTCTCCGTGAACCACGCTGTGGTGCATGGCCTCGGTGAAGTTCTCCATGGTCACCTTCCAGTTCCAGTCGGCTGCCTGGCTGTGCAATGTCGGCGTCGCCCGCATCTGCTCCAACTTGAATGGCGCGACAATGGGCTCCAGGGGCTGCAATTGCTCCAGCAACGAACGTGCATTTACGTCGAAATTGATGAAAATGAATCCATGCCACACTTCAAGTTTCAGGGCCGGCAGGCGAATGCTCTGCTGGTCGAACGATTGTGCCTTGTCCATGTACGTAGCGCGCTTCAGGCGGCCGTCCAGCTCGTAGCTCCAACCGTGGTACGGGCAGGTAAACAGACCCGTACACGTACCGGCTCCTTCCACCACCACACGCGAACGATGCCGGCAGACATTTGAATGCGCGTGCAGTCTCCCGGCACGGTCGCGTACGATCAGCACCGGCTCGTTAAACAGGTCGAGCGTGAAGTAATCCCCCGGATTTGCCACCTGCTCCACCCGTCCCACCGGCAGCCAGCTGCGCATGAACACGCGCTCGATCTCAAGCGCATAAAACGCCGGGTCCTGGTAACACCGTGGCGGAAGCAGCGAGGCCTCGTTCACGGGTTTGCGAACCGCATCTGTCTCACTTCTGGTCAAATAGGCAGGACTCATGATTCCACCTCGTTGTGCTGCAAGTATGTCTGGTTAAACTACCCGCGGATAACCCAGTCCACGTCCACGCGCCAACCTTCGCCGGTGCGGCGCCATACGCAGCAGGCACGGTCCATTCCCTTGCTTCCATCGGGAAGCACGGCGTGAATGTGGCTGATATCGTACGCAGTTGCGCCATCGGGGCCGACGCGGACTTCGATTATTTCGACGCGGACACCGGTGACCGCGTTTATCAGGCCGGACGCGATGGTCTTTATGGCCTCCCTGCCGCGGGTGAGCGGAATTCCCGTACCACCCATCAGGGCATCCGGGGTATAGAACGCCCGCACCAGATTGTCGGCATCGCGCCGTTTACAGCAGCGCTCGAACTCGTCATAGCGCTCGCGTAGCGCGCGCCGCACTTCTTCCGCTTGCCCGGTCATGTCCCCATTCCCCTCATCCGTTTCGTGCCCGTCAAATTGAAACCGCCCAGTCCGCGATGTTTTCAGCAATAAATTCCACCAGCTTCGGCTGGCCATTCAGGTAGTGCGTACCGTTTTTCACCTGCAATGCAGTGGCGCGATTGCCCGCCGCCGTCAACCACGCCGTGCGCGTGCTGGGAAACGTGGAGCCGTCCGCGGTGTGCTCAAGAAATAGCACCGGCACCGAGGTGCGGGCCAGGTTCTCCGGGCCGTCCGCATTGGAGACGGAGGACCATTGGCTCAGGAATGCAGTGCAGGACGTGTAACGACCCATGGCATTGGCGCCGTAGTTCACCGCGCGGGCATCGCCCCAGATGCTGCCCGCAGCCCGGTCATTGGCATCAAGTGAAAGATCCAGAAAGCGCGGGTCGGCATGGGTCCGGTGAATGATGAACGCCTGATCGGACGGACCCTGTGGACTGCCGCGCAAGATGCTCAATCGTTCACGCACCCAGAATTCAATCCGCTTGACGCGCTGCGCCTGGGCGTCGCGGAATCGGCGCAGGAAAGAATTGCTGTACGGGGGGCCGTTTTCGGGCGCGTACATATCGAGAGCCGGATCTGCGTCCAAGCTTTCGGACTCATCCCGCACCGAGGGATCGATCCACTCCCGCAGCAGCGCCGCCCGCCCGGCGTGGGCGGCGTTCAGCATAATGCCGTCAGCCGGGGGCAGATCCGATGCCGTCAGTTCCACCGGGTCGCCGGCTGGCGTCCCGGTCAGGGTGAGGTTCTCGGCCTGGGCCTGGTAGAAGGCCGCCAGCGCGCCGCCGCCGGAGTTGCCCAAAAGCAGGATTAGTTCATATCCCAAACCGCGCAGGAACCTGATACCTGCTCCCAAATCCTGGATTACCCGTTCCATGATCAGTACGGAATCATTGCCCATGTAGCGGGAATTCAACCCCATGCAGCAGATGCCCCGCTGCGCCAGCGGCGATATCAGGTAATGTCCCATAAAATTGCTGCTGGGATGCATGACGATGGCGGCGATGCGTTTTTTCCCCTGTGCCGGCTCCTCGTATGCGCCATAGATCCGGGGCCGGCTTGCCTGCAGCCCGGACTGGCTTTCCATGGCGACGCCGGCCT
>CAYMXG010000013.1:12221-19796 GCA_964394115.1 uncultured Enterobacteriaceae bacterium
CACTCATCCCCCGCTCACCATTCTTGAGGACTTTTCCCGCGCCCAGTCCTGAAGATCGACATGGGCCCGCGCTGCGTGGTGATCCATGACCGACTGTGGCACAGTCTTCGTTGTCAACTCGACGCGGAACCCGTTCGGATCGAAGAAGTAAATGGACTTGATGATTTCGTGATCGGTAATCCCGATCACCTTGACGCCTGCGGCCTCCAGACGGTTCTTGGCGGAAAGCACTTCTTCGATGGACCCGACTTCCAGTGCAATATGGTTTACCCATCCCGGCGTATTGGGCGACGGCAGCGATTTCTGGTTGTCACCGAGGTCAAAAAACGCCAGGCACGATCCATCCGCCATCTGGAAAAAGATATGTACGTAGGGGCAAAATTCACCGGTGCTGGGAACATGATCCTTGCGTATCAGGTGAATTAACGGCAGACCGAGCAACTCCTCGTAAAATACCCGCGTTTCCTCGGCATCGCGACAACGCCATGCGAAATGATGCAGACCCCTGATCTGGAACGTCACTAGAACCTCCGCGCCAGTTCTGTGGCCTGCTTTACCGCATTGTCATGGGCCGACTGCACTTGCTCCGGCGCCGACAGCGTCGGCTCAACGACGATGGAATTCACGTCGGCGATGCCGATGAATCCCAGCCACAACTTCATGTAGACACTCTGAAGATCCAGAAACGAAAGATTTTCAGGGTACGCTCCGCCGCGCGCGTAGATCACCGTCGCCGGCCGGAAGGTCACCAGGCCGGTATACCCCCCAGTCTCCGGATTAAAGGAAAACGTGTACCCCGGTTGCGTCAACACATCTATGTAGTGCTTTAGCCGGTACGGCACGCCAAAGTTCCACATGGGAACTGAAAACAGGAATTTGTCCGCACCGGTGAATTGCCGGATGGTCTGCTCCACCTCCGCCCAAGCCTTGACCTCGCTGGCGGTCATCACTTCGCCATGCAATAAACGGTACTTGGCGTTCAGGGTATCCCCATTAATCTCGGGCAACCGGGCAGACCACAAATCCAGCGTTACAATATCGTCGGCAGGATTGATGGAGGCGTAAGTCTCCAGAAACGTGTGCGCGATTTTAATGGACTTTCCCCGTTCCTTGCGCGGAGAAGCCTGGACATGCAGTAGCGTGGCCACAATTCATTCTCCTGATGGCTCGTTGCGATGACGCGGCAGTGGGGTACGGTACCGTTGACGGGATTGGAGCTGAATACCCGTCCAAGGGGACAGGCAGGCGAACTGTCAGGCCGCGCGGGCAGCCTATTGGCGCGCTTGTATCATGCCCTCAAGGCACAGGGCGAACAGTTCATTCTGGCTGCAAATGCCAAGCCGCTCGTATGCACGTTTGCGCAACGTGGATACGGTGTTTTCCGTGATACTCAGGTCCAGGGAAATGGCGGTGGTGGAGAAACCCAGGATGATTCGGGCGCAAACATCCGCCTCCCTGGCGGTGAGCTGGGCTCCTTCACGCATGGTGAGCAGCCGGTATACGGCCTGCAACCTGTTCTCCCGATCACCCAGATTATGAGTGTGGCCGATGAACCCCAGGTGCTTCTTCAGACAACTCAACGCAAAGCGGGAGATTTCCCTGACTACCGCGATCTGCCCATCGTCAAAATGATCATGGTTTGTGGAACGATAGAAATTAGAGTACAGGTAACCCCCGTCAAAACGGGCCAGCACGGAAATCTTCTCCTGGATATCTATCTCGTCGTAAAACTTTGCCCGGTACACGCTGTCGCTGATGGAATCCCGATGCACGTAGCGCAGTGCAGTCATGCGACCGCGCAATTCCTCGCGCAAGCGATTGATATTCGCGTCGCGCGCATAATAATGACTGACGTATTCTTCCGCCGCATGACGGGCCACGACGGCCCGGTTGCTTTTGCCTTCCGCGATGAGGCAGGTGGGATCGTCATTGCGCGGCAGGACAAATACCGTGCAATCGTCAATATCAATGAACGCATTCAGGAAGGAGAAAAAAGACGTGCCGAAACTGTTCGACCCCAGGCTGTCGACCAGCGTTCTGAACTGCGCCAGTTGCGAGCGCTGGGAACCGGTGCGCTCGGCTCTGATTTCAACCATGTTTCCCCCGCGAGCGTGGAACTTCTACGCGGACAATATTAGGGGCATTACCAAGTGCGTTCAATGATTTGCCGGATTTGTTTCCGTGGCGCTACAGTCCGGCAGTGTGAATGCAAGGCGCAGGCTCCGTAATTGTGATCGGCGTGAGTCTTTCGACCCTACCCAGGCGCTACGTGCTCGTCGCCTTGTGTGCAGCGGCGCTGTTCGTCGCCTATACGGACCGTGTGAACCTGTCGGTGGCAATCCTGGTCATGCAGGACCGGTTCGGGTGGTCGGAGACCATGAAGGGGCTGGTTATGTCCGCCTTTTTCGTTGGCTACCTTATTTTCCAGATTCCCGGCGCCTGGCTCGCCAATCGCTTCGGCGGCAGACGGGTGTTGGGAATCGCGGTGTTGTGGTGGTCCCTGTTCACATTACTGACACCGGCGGCTGCAATGTGGTCATTACCGGTCCTGCTCATGGCCCGGATAGCATTGGGGCTGGGTGAGGCAGCCGCCTTTCCGGCAACCTATACCCTGTTCAGTCAGTGGATTCCGGTCCACGAGCGTTCCCGGGCAGTAGCGGCGGTCACTGGGGGAGTGATTCTGGGTACCCTGGCTGCATTGTTAACCACCGGGATTGTTGTCGCGCGCTTTGGCTGGGAAATGGCCTTTTATGGATTCGGTGTCCTGGGCATCCTGTGGACCGCCCTGTGGCTTGCAAATGCACATGAGTCGCCTGCTGCGCACCCCGGCATTAGCGCGGAAGAACTGGCCTTGTTCCCGCCCTCACTCTCATATGAAAACGACATCGCGCCCCCGGTGCCATGGCGGCAGATTCTGACGCGGCCACCGGTGTGGGCGCTGATAGTCAATCATTTCTGCGTCAATTGGACGCTGTATGTTCTGCTGGCGTGGCTGCCCAGTTATTTCGCCCGTGCACAGTCCGTTGCGGTGGCCGGCAGCGGTCTGTATTCGGTGACGCCGTGGGTCACGATGTTCATCGTTGTAGGTGCCGGTGCGTGGCTGGCGGATGCGTTGATAACCCGTGGCGTCGCGACGGCAAAGGTAAGAAAGGCCATGCAGGTGGCCGGCCTGTCGGGCGCTGCCGTATTCCTGCTGCTTTCGCGCGATGCAGCCTCGGCACTGCATGCGGTCGTATTGCTGTCACTTGCGATGGGGATGCTCGGCCTATGCTATTCGGGTTTCGGACCCAATCACCTGGAGATTGCTCCACGCCACGCGGACGTATTGTTTGGCGTCACCAATACATTTGCCACGATCCCGGGTGTGGTTGGCGTGGCGATTACAGGATGGCTGGTAGACGTGTCGGGCACGTATTCGTCTGCCTTCCTGCTGGCGGCGGGCATCAATTGTGCTGGGGCGCTGATCTGGCTTTCGTTCAGTGACCATAAGCCGATTGTTGGCTGAATTCCTCTGAGAAATTGACGGGACGACTTAACGAGCCGGCACCGCTCCTTGCAAAACGTCCAGCAATATCTCCACGGCCTTGAACATGTACGTGCGGGGAATCGTCAATGACGGCATCAGCCGCAAGACATTGCCGTTGCGTCCACAAGGCACCATGATCACTCCCCTGCTCAGCAACGCCATGACAATATCGATTACGGCATTTCCGGGAAGCGGCGTTTTTGACGCTTTGTCACTGACCAACTCTATGCCAATCATCAAGCCGCGCCCACGTACGTCACCGATGACCGGGATGCTCGCTGCCGCCTTATTCAGTTCATTCAAGACCTCCTCTCCAAGCCGGGCCGATCGTTCCACAAGCTGGAATCCCGAATCGGTAATGACATCGATGTTAGTCATGCACACCGCGGCGGAAAGCGCATTGCCTGCAAAGGTCCCCGGTTGGGAACCCGGTTCAAGCTTTGCGGCCAGGTCCGCACGCAGGGTCACGCCCGCCATGGGCAAATCTCCGCCCATACCCTTGCCCCAGATAAGCATGTCGGGCCAAACACCGGAATGTTCTATGGACCACATCTTGCCGGTCCTTCCGGCGCCGGCCTGAACTTCGTCCGCAATAAAAAGGGCACCATGCTTCTCACAGGCGTGCTTTATGGCATGGAGGAATTCAGCCGGGACGGGTACATAACCACCTTCACCCTGCTGTGGTTCGATGATCACGGCGGCAACGTCATCCGCCGCCGTGTACGGCGTATTGAGCAGGTAATCAATGTACTTGCCGCAAGCGATTGCGCAGGATGCTCTGTCAAGATCAAATGGACACCGGTAGCAGTAGGCATAGGGGGCATGGATCACGCCCGAAATGAAGGGCCCATAGCCTTTCCGGTATTGCTCGCCGGTGGTCAGTGAATTCCCCCCGTACCACACTCCGTGGTAAGCCCCATGAAAGGCCACTATCTGCGACCTGCCGGTGATTTTGCGGGCAAACTTGATGGCGCTTTCGACGGCGCCACTGCCACTCTGGGTGAAGTACGTGATGCAGTTGTCCCGCAGACCCGGGGGCATGATCGCGGATACCTTGCGTGCCAGCTCGCCCCGGCGCGTGTTACTGATGTCTGAGGCATGCATGAGTCGCTCTGACTGTTCCTGGATGGCAGCGATGACCCGCGGATGCGCCCGGCCAATGCTGTTGACACCCACGCCTGCTGACGTGTCGATATACAGATTGCCGTCCGGGTCTTTGACGGTGACGCCCCTAGCCTCATCAAATACCAGGGGGAACCCACCGCCGCCCCTCGCCATGGATTCATAACCAGCATCATCCCTTAACCGCTCGCTGCCTTTAGGTCCGGGAATCGAACCGGTGATCATCCTGGGAGCCCCCGAAAACGACAGCTTGGCCAGATCTTCTTCTGAAATCATGACGCCCTCTCCAATTCAGGGTTGAACTTTGACTTTCCGTGGCCGTTTTATCGATGACGCGTATCTGGCAATGAAACGTTACCGGGTGACAAGCCGCTATCTTGTTGGGACAGGCATATCGATGGCCTCTGCCGCATTCACTTGCCTGCCGAATTCCTCTTGAATTACCTGTTCGGGCGACACCGGAATAAACGGGTTGACCTTCTTCACCAGGCGCGTCCACACCAATGCATAGGCTGCGGTCAGAAACATCACGATGCCAAATGGAACGTAGATATCCTGTTGCGATATACCCGGCGGAGCGATAAACCACATTGCGACCAACATGCCACCAATCGCGACAATCTGTGTAAAAGGATACAAAGGGCTCTTGAAAGGTCGATTCAGTTCGGGACGGCGAAGCCGCAATGAAATAATGGATAGATTTATCAATATGTAAGAAAACAACCATGCACATACCGCGGCAAGAATCAGGTGCAGGATGCTGTCAATATTGCCGTTGATGATTATGGCGCCAACAGACGGAATCACCATTGTCATAACTATGAGCAGCACCGGTGTCTTGTATCTGGGATGCAGGTAGGCAAAGACCTTTGGCAGTGCACCATCAACCGCCATGCCGTAGAAAATGCGGGGGAGTCCTGCCAGGAAAGCATTTAACGTTGCTGCCGACGCCAGCAACACCGCCACTCCAAGCCAAGCCTGGCCGACCACACCGAATACCCTATTGGCGAATATCGGAATTGCTGCCGGCGACTGCAGCAGCAACATGCCGGAACCATCACCCAGCGGGACATCGCCAATCTGGCGCTTCAATGCCGCGCCATACAACATCATTGCGAAGATAACCGCGGTCACCCCCATGAACATGGCGCGGGGCAAATCGCGTTCCGGATTCCTCAGTTCCGCAGCCAGCGGTGTAACAATTTCAAAACCAACAAATAAAAACAAAGCCAGCCCAACCAGTGATAATACCGCCATGAAATTCGTTCCCGCTGCAAGGGTCCCGAAGAATTGAACCATCACCACGTCGGTAGGCAGCACTATTCCGGCCATACCGAACAGTACTATTGTCAGCCACATAAATCCGGTCATGAATATTTCAACCTTGCCGTAAACCTCGATTCCCAGGATGTTGACAACACCGAGTATCGTCACCAGCGCCACTCCGATAAACCACGACCCCGATTCCTGCAAGCCCTGTAAAAACTCAAAATTCACTATGGCAAAAACGCCTGTTGTCGAAACCAGTGCCGTCCCGGCAAAAATATGGACGATGAGGTACGCAGCCAAAGTACCGGCAATACCAAAAAATCGCCCCAAGCCGCAGCACAGATAGTCATACAGCGAACCCGCCGTCGGAATCATGCCGGCCGCTTCGGAGAAGCTCGCAACTTGAGCGAGGATAAGCAGGTAGGCAATCAGCATCGCGAATGCAAACGTGGCGCCACCGATACCAAATCCTGTTGTGGCAGTGAGCAAAACAGGACCTGCAAGGATTAATCCCACTGTCGTCGCCAGCGCCGTGGGAAATCCAATCGCTCTTTCACGCAGATGTGGTGTATCGCTATTCATTCAGATGGATACTCACGACGGATCGGACAATAGATGGAACCACCCCATTCTGGAATTTAAGCCGATATTTACCGTCGCACATATACCCCCGTATGGGGACGGAATGGCAAATTGCAGCCCAGTTGAATTACTGTGATTTCAGAGCCGGGACGCTTAAGCTTGTACTTGCGCCGCAGCGCGGTCGCGGGCTATTCCCATCTTGCCTGGTGCTGATTGGGTGGGTTAAAAATTGATTGAAGTGACGTTCGTGAATACAAGGTGGTCCAACTCCAATTGCTGGGACTTACGCAATGCGCAAATTCTACTCCGTCATTCCGGAAACCGCGGAGCGATTGTCCGGAATCCAGTCATTGTCTTTATGCGGGCTGGATTCCGGGTCACGGGTCCTGCGGACCCTGGCCCGGAATGACGTCCGAAATATTCAGGAATTCTGCAAAACTCGATAGACCAATAAATGGCCGCTAATTCATGGCCTCGTTGAATTATGATTGTAGCCCCTGACCGGAGTTCCATTCCATGGCAGAAGCTGAAGGCAGTTTGATAGCGGGCATGTTCTGGATGTTGGTCTTGTCCCTGCTCCTGATCTGGTTGCCCGGCGTGGGTCCGCTGATCGCGGGCATCGTCGGCGGGAAGCTGGCAGGGAGTGCCTGGAACGGTATTCTCGCGGCACTGCTCCCCGGCCTGCTGCTGGCGGTGGCGCTGTTTTTCGGCGGCACGCTGCTGACCGGCATCCCGGTTGTCGGCGCCTTCTTTGCCGGCGGTACGCTGTTGATCTACCTGGTCTGCATTCCGACGCTGGTGCTGGGCGGGCTCATTGGCGGGCTGCTCGCCTGAGCATCAAGTACGACCTGAACAAGTCGGCTTCAAAGCAGCATTGTCTTTCCGGCGCCGTCACCCCGGCGGAAGCCGGGGCCCAGTATCGATTGACTGGATACCGGCTTTCGCCGGTATGACTCACCGAGGACTTATTCAGAACTTCATTAATTGGCTTTGACGTAGTCGATCTGTGCTTGCATGCGTGCAAACAGGCCGTCAATACCCTTGGACTTGATCACGTTGCGGTATTCATTGCGGTA
>CAYMXG010000014.1:0-10643 GCA_964394115.1 uncultured Enterobacteriaceae bacterium
CGGCCGTGCGGCTGGGGCTTGGGTACGCGTACACCGACGTTCAGATCCGAGATGATCCGGAGATCCCCGACGGCACCACGCCGCTGAATGCGCCGCTGCACAAGCTGATCGTGTACGGACTGATATCCGCCGGTGTGCGGCGTGACAAGGACCTGCACGCGGGATTCAGTGTTGCCTACAGTTCCAGTCGCAAGGGGAGTCTCGACATAGAGGAACTCGGCGTGACGCTGGATGGCTATTCCACCGTCAACCTGTTCGCTTCGTTTGATCTTACGTCGCAGGTGGAATTCGGACTCAGCATCAGCAATCTGCTGGACGAGGATTATCTCGCCGGTTCCCAGTCAGACCTGCTGCACATCACGCCGGGCGCGCCGCGCGCGGCGTACGGCACGCTGAAGCTGCGCTTCTAAACATCAGCCGCCACAGTGGTAATTATTGCCACCTATAGTTCAATTCCACTGCCCAACCCAACGGCCGGCCGTATGTCTTCAGATAGCCACCGACACCATCACCGGACACGGCGACCAGGTATTCCTCGTCCGCGAGGTTTTTCCCGACGAAGGCGATGTTCCAGCGCCCATCCATCGCTCCCACCTGGACCCGCGCATTGAATATTCCAAAGCTGGGCACGGAAAAGATCGCGGAATCCACCGGGTGGCCGAGGGTATCAATGTTGTTCAGATCATCACGCCAGGAATAGCTGAGTTGCACCACGCCGAGCAGGTTGCTCGTCAGCGGACGCTCATAACGGCCCTGGATGAAGTAACTGAAATCAGGGGCATATGGCCGCTGCAGACCATCGTAGAAAACTTCCGTGACGAAGTCCTGGGCGGTGAAGGAGTCGTTCGATTCCAGTTCTGCATCCAGCACTGAAAACGCGCCGACGAAGCTCAGCCCCGGGATCGGCTGCGGCAGCCAGGTCATGTCCATTTCGAAGCCGACATGATCTGCGTCGGCGACATTGGTAAGAAACGTCAATACGGTGCCCGTCAACGGCAGGACCTCGGCATTGAACCCCTGCACGTCGGAATAGTCGTAATAGAACGCGGCACCGTTAATGCGCAGCGTACGATCCATCCAGTCGGACTTGAATCCGGCCTCATAGGACCAGACCGTCTCCTCCGTGTATGCGTTGAGTTGATCCGGTGTGAAGGTAAAGCCGCCGTAGAAGCCGCCGGACTTGAAACCGCGCGTCACTTTCGCATACAGCAGCAGGTCTTCGCTCGGGGTCCAGTCCAGGCCCACATGGCCGGCAAAGTTTTCGTCCAGGCTGTAATCCCGATCCACCCCGGTGACCAGGGGCACCGGGAAGCCGGCAAAGCTCAGGATGTGGAAGCCGTCACGCAATGTCTTGTTCTCATTGGTGTAGCGCAGCGAACCGTGCATCTTCCACTGGTCGTTGATTTCGTAGCCCAACTGGCCGTACAGCGCCCAGGAATCGGTCTTTTGATCCAGGCCGCGATGGGCCAGTACATCCGGTCCGCCAAAGATCAACGGATTGTCCGGAAAGGAGAAGAACCGGTCCTCGTTCAGTTCATCCTCGGAGTAGCTGAACCCGGCCAGCCATGACCATGGGCCCTCGCCACTGGAGATCAGGCGCAGTTCCTGCGACCAGGACTCGATGGGCGAATGGTTTATCTCATGCCCGGAAAGCAACTGACCGCCGTCATAGTCATACACCTGCCGGGTATCGTAATCGATGTACCCGGTGATGGAGGTCGCCGTGGCGAAGCCCAGGTCCCAGTCAATGCGGGCTGTCACGGACACCCAATCGTTGTTGAGTTCGTTCACCGGGTTGGACAACACCACCTTGCCGTCGTCAGATTGATCTGACGCCAGCGGACCCAGCGGGCGCCCGAGCACAGCGTTGGTCAGCGTTGCCCAGTGGGCGCAGGTATTGTTGTCCTGGTGGCCTGCCTGTACCGCGGCACACAGTCCACCGGTTGCCAGATCATAGGCGCCGATGCCCTGGCCCAGCGGCGTTTCCGAGTCGTCTTCTCCCACGTCGACCTTGACGAGCATGCTCAGCTCATCATTGGGCTGGAACAGCAGCTGGCCGCGGATGGCCCAGAAGTCCGCCTCACCCCAATTATCATCGCCGGGCGTTGCCAGTGTGTCCTGATAACCGCCATCCTGGTTCGTCATCGCCGAAACCCGGAACGCAAAGTTGTCGGTGATGGGCCCGCCGAAAGCGCCTTCCATGTTCCACGCGTCGTAGCGGCCATAGGAACCGGTGGCGTAACCGTCATACCCTTCGAACGACGGCTTCACGGATTCGATGCGCACGGCGCCACCGGTGGTGTTCCTCCCGTACAGGCCGCCTTGCGCACCCTTCAGCACCTCGACACGCTCAATGTCGTACATGCCGATACCACCCATGGCGTTGGAGGTCAGGTAAAACTCGTCGTAGTAGATGGCAGCCGCCGGCGTATTGTTGGCATTGAAATCCGCCAGTCCCACGCCGCGGATGATCCATGTGGGTTGGCTGGACGCGGCTCGATCGTCAAACAGCGCAACACCGGGGATGTATTCAATGAGCTGGCGCAGGTCGCGGATGGCCAGCTCCTCGATCTGCTCGCCGCCGAAAGCCGCCATGGCAATAGGCACATCCTGAGCGCTCTCCGCGCGCTTCTGCGCCGTGACAATGATTTCCTCCAAAACGGCGGGTCCCGCATCCTGGGCGAGGCCCGGGGTCACCGCAAACAGGGAGGCCAGGAATGCCCCAAAGCCGCTGATTCTGGTTTCTTTCGTGACCGGCATGTCGTCTCTCTCCCCCGAAGTTCGAATCGTCAAGGTCCCCGATTGGTCGGAAACGGCTTCCAGCCCGGTATCGTTGAGGAGTACCTGCAACGCCTCATCCACACCGTAGTATCCCTGCACCGCATTGGTCGTATAGCGGCTCAGCAGGTCATAAGGAAACAACACCTGTCGTCCTGCCTGTTTCGCATAAAGCTTCAACCCGCTGTCCGCGGACGTCGCCGGTATACTGAAGCGCACCCCGGCGCAGGCATTGCTGCTTGCAGCGACCAATAGCGTGAATAGTCCGGCCATCCACCAATTTCGGAGAACCCACGATGGGCTATATGGGGAGAAGACCCCTGGCGTGTGCAAATCTGCTATCTCTGGAAAAAATCGAACCAATGACTATTTTTTCTGCAGTTCGAAACTGTTGGCGTCGGTCTGTTTTACGGAAATGGAGAAATTGTCCTCCAGCGAGGTCAACAGGCCGGCGACGTCATCGGATCGGAAGTAGCCACCGACGCGTATGGCCGCGGTCTCGGCATCCACGATGCGGATCGTAAACGGCGTGTAGCGACTGTATTCATCCACGACTTCCTGCAGCGTATTGCCGTCGAAGGCCAGCATCTTCTGCTGCCACAGCAATTTTCGCGCAATCTCCTGCGGTTTGATTTCCCTGATTTCCGGAATCCCCGGCTGGCTTACCTGCGCCACTTGACCGGCGCGCAGCAACACGGGCTGGAATGGCGGTGTAGCTGCACCCGGTGACGACGGCGCATCCTGCCTGACCTGCACAATGCCTTCCGTCACGGTGACCTCGACGCGATCCACCCGTTTCTGCACGCTGAATGCGGTGCCCACGGCCTGAATACGGGTCTCACCCACGCTGACCACGAAGGGCACCTTCTCGTTCCGCGCCACGTCGAAGAAGGCTTCGCCGCTCAACAGCACGATGTCTCTCCGCGTCGTGGTCATATCGACCTTTACGCGCGTGGCCGTATTCAGCCTGATAACGGAACCATCCTGCAACTCGACCACGTCACTGCCGCCAATGGGGGTTTCATACAATCTGGGGCTGGAGTGGCGCGCCTCTGCAACCACCGGAGCAATGTTCTGCGGGACATTGCCCGCGAAGAAGTAAGCCAGCAGCCCCACGCAAGCCAATGACGCCGCAAGCGCCAACCGCCAGCCGCGCTTTTCCGCCACCTCCTCCAGATCAAACAGATCCGATAGCCCGGCCATCACGTCCATGCGATCCCATACCTTCGCTGTGTCCAGCAGCGCCTTCCTGTGCAGATCGGACTGGCCTGCCCACAACTTCAATTCCTGCTCTTCCTGCTGCGTCAGCCGGGCGCAATCCATGCGTACGAGCCAGGCCGCTGCCTGCTCGTACACGGACTCCCGGGAAGGAAACTCGACCACCTTGTTATCTGCCGTCATCGGACTGTCCTTGCCTGTCTCGCCGCACCTCATCATCCAGGCACCCCTTTTCACGCATGTATAACGTGCACAGCGCGATGGCCTTGGCCAGATGTTGATTGGTCGTGCTCACCGTGATGTTCAACCTCCTGGCAATCTCGGCGTGGGGCAGGCCGTAGACCTTTTTCAGCAATAACACGCGCCGGCATTGCGGCGGCAGTGTCCGAAACGCCTCCAGGAATACGCTGAACTGCTCCTCGGCCGCATAGGCATCCTCAAGGGAGGCCCTTTCATCGTAGATCTCCGACAGGCCCAAATCTGCTATGCAGTCGGTCATCTTGTTCGTGTGCAGGCTCAGATGTTTCAGGGACAGGTTGCGCGCCGTGGCAAAGAAGTAGGCACGCAGGTTCAGGATCCTGGACTTCTGCTGGATCTCGTTAACCCGCACATAGGTTTCCTGGACGATGTCCTCCACGTCCTCCGGCCGCTTCAAATAGCGGCCGATGACCGACCGCAGGGAGTCGTAACACTCCAGATACACCGCTTCCAACCGGGAAGTGGCGGTGCCGGGTTGGTCGGGTCGTTTGCCGTCGTTGTCGGTTGGCCGGGTCACGGGCAGTTCCTGGGCATATACATTCAACATAGTAGATGTTGCCATACCAAAGGTCTTGTCCTGTATTGGGAGGAGCGACTGGATATGAGGGAAACCCCGGCGGCATTGTTGTTGGTCCTGACTCTGATCTTCGCGCAGGGAGTCACGGCCGACGGCAACCAATGGCTGATGATGGTCGTCACCAACAATACGGATCCAACCCGGGAAGCGGAGTTCAATCACTGGTACGACGAAATTGACCTGCCGGATGTGTTCACCGTGCCGGGCTACATGCGCGCGCGGCGCGGCAAGGGACAGCCGGTGCCGGACTTCCCCTCCGCCGATCTGCAGCCGGATGAGGGCAGATATGTCGCGCTCTACGACATCGAGAGCGATGACATTGACGGCACCATCATCAACATGCTGTTGCTGGCCCGGAAGATGGATAACACGGGCCGTTCCACGAACCTGCTGGGGGTCACCGAGCGACTGTACTTTCGCCGTTACGGCCCCGCGCAGGAAGCCCCGGCACTGGCGGCGAAACAGGGCAAGCCCTACCTATTCCTGGTGCGTGTGGATTGCTGTGCGGACGAGACCGCGACCACCGCGTTCAATGGCTGGTACGATGGCACGGCACTGCCAGCCCTGCTGCAGGCCCCCGGCGTGCAGCGCGCCACGCGCTACGTACTGCACCGCGTCGTCATGAGCGACCCCATTGCGGTGCCGCCGTATCTCACGGTGGTCGAACTCGAGGCGCCCTCAGCCGCGGATGCCGTGGACGGTATCCACAACGCCATGGACGCCCTTCGTGCCGCCGATCGCATGGCGCCAAACTACCGCGAGGATGGCGCCACGATTTATCTGAAAATCACCGACGCTTACCCGCCTGAGGAAAATGGCAAATGAAATCACTGCGAACGACAGCTTGGGCGGCTGCAATGGGACTTTGCCTTACCGGGTTCAATGTTTCCCCGGCCGCGAACGCAGGCAGTCTCGAAGTGGAGGTATTCAAGGGCACATTTGCGACGGTCAACTCGTTCATCATTTCCAACGGCACATCGCTCGTCGTCATCGACGTACTGCGAAAATCCGCCGACGCCAGAAGACTCGTCGATGCAGTCAAGGCAAGAAACCTGCCGTTGACGCAGGTCCTGATTACCCACGGACATACGGATCACTTCACCGGCATGCCGCTTTTTCGCGATGCGTTTCCAGAGGCGAAGATCGTGGTCGCCAGCGAAGAAATAAAGCGGGATATCAAAGCGTACGCGATCTACATGGATTCCGGCGGCGAGACCGGCGCGGAGCCGGCGCTGGAACCGGCGCTGCGGCCAAAAACCGCTGCCAACCCCGGGGGTTTCGATTATGAAAAAACGATTCACGTCTTACCTGGACATACACTGACGTTGGAGGGTGGAGGTACGCTGGAACTTGCCATCGACTACCTGCCTGCGGAAGCCCATTACACGACGACCGTCTATAGCAAGGATCTGAATGCGCTGTTTCTTTCGGACCTGGGATACAACAAGGTGCACCACTGGCAGGGTGACGATATCAGCAGGGAGAACATCGCGAACTGGCGGGCGGAACTACTCAGGCTCAAGTCGGCGTATGCCGCCCTTGAGCCGACCGTGTATCCCGGCCACGGGGATGTCTCCGATGCGGGACTTTTCGACAGGATGGTTCAGTACATCGATGATTACACGCGCATTACGGCCGAGGCGAAGACCAGGCAGGAAGCCATGGACAAGATGATTGCGCTTTACCCCGATTACGCCGAGGCGGACTTCTTCCTCAAGTACAGTGTCGAGAATCATGTCAGGGAGGTCCGCCAATGAAGCGCCAGATATTGGGATTTGTCATCGCCGCTGTGATAATTGGCCCGGTGTCGTCGGCCGAAATCGCCGCTGACCTGATCCTGACCGGCGGGAAGGTCAAGACATCCGCCGGCTGGGCCGAGGCGCTGGCCGTGCGCGACGGCGTCATCGTAGCAGTGGGATCTGCGGCGGAGGTCGATGCCCTGCGTATCTGGCGCACGCAAGTCATCAACCTCAATGGCGACACCGTGCTGCCGGGGCTGCACGATACCCATGTGCATCCGTTGTATGCCGGACTAAGCGCGCGCCGTTGCCAGATCAAGCAAGGCTCCACGCTGCAAGAGATGCAGGCAAGCGTGAAGTCCTGCGTGGCCAGGGCTGCGCCGGGGGCCTGGATCACCGGCGGCCAGTGGGACGCCTCGGCCATTGGCCAGGCGCCGAATAGCGCCATGCTCGACGCCGTTGCGCCCAATAACCCGGTGTTGCTGGTGGACACAAGCGGTCACAGTTCGCTCGCGAACACCCTGGCGCTGAAAGCCGCCGGCATCACCCGCGATACGCCCAATCCGCCCAACGGCATCATCGAGCGCGATGGCAGGGCCGAGCCGACGGGGGTTTTCCGCGAGGATGCCATGTTGCTGGTGTCCAGGCCGGTGCCCGAACCCACGGATGAAGAAGTTCGGGAAGCGTTGCAATGGGCACTGGACACCATGGTCTCTTTCGGCATCACTTCCTTCACCGAGGCGGACATGGGTTTCGTCGCAGGCAGCATGAAGGAAATTCGCGCCTATGCGGCCCTGGCCGATTCCGGCGCCCTGAAGCAGCGCGCGCGGCTGTGCATGCAGTGGAGCCCCGGCAATACGGCAGACGAAGACGTGATCATGACCCGGAATCTTCACGCGCGCGACCGCGTGTCACCGGTCTGCGTGAAAATGATCCTCGACGGCGTACCGACGGACAGCCACACCGCGGCAATGTTGGAGCCTTATGGCAGCAGGATTGAGGGCCGCACCGATGATGCTGCGCGTTACGGCATGCTGCTGGTGGAGCAAACCGTGCTGGACAAGGCCGTGACGAGATTTGATCGCATGGGCCTCGCGGTGAAGTTCCACGCGGCGGGCGACGGCGCAGTGCATGCAGGGCTCAACGCCATCGAGGCCGCACGCAAGGCGAATGGGTTCAGCGGGCTGCTGCACGATGTCGGGCACTGCACGTTTGTAGCGAAATCGGACGTCGGCCGCGCCCGCGCACTGGGAGCGGTGTTCGAGGTCTCTCCTTATTTATGGTCGCCGAGTCCCATCAACGACGACATAATCAAGGCCATCGGTGATGCACGCATGGACCGGGTCTGGCCGGTGCGCGAACTGCTTGAATCCGGCGCGCTGGTCGTGCCGGGATCGGACTGGTCCGTGGTGCCATCGGCAAACCCGTGGATCGGCATGGAAACCCTGGTGACGCGCCAGGAACCCGGCGGCAGCACGGATACCTACGGCGGGGCCGAGGCCATAACACTCGACCAGGCCTTTGACATGTTCACCGTGAATTCATCGCATTATGCCGGGACGTCCAACCGCGTGGGCCGCATTGAGGCGGGTATGCTGGCAGATGTAATCGTGGTGGATCAGGACCCGTTTGCTGTGCCTGTGACGCAGGTACACGCCACCAGGGTCAAAATGACCTTTATTGGCGGCGAGAAGGTATTTGATGCGGCAGCGGCGCCGAAGTGACCAGCCGCGCCGGCGGCGTGTTATGGTCGCTGACCGAGAGCGCGTTCCTGCTTCTTGGGGGAATCTGGGGTCAGGTCTTGCAATCATGCACCATGGACACGGTGCATGATTGCAAGACCTGACCCCAGAACCCGCGACGCGCGTTCGAGCCTCGATGAACCAAGCAAGGAATGAAGAAATGCAGCGCTACAGGGATCAGAACTTAATCTCTGACCCCGCAACTCATTACAACCACTGCGCCTTGCGGAACCGGTAGAAAAGATAGCCGCAAACAACGGCCACGACCGACAGCGCGGCGGGGTAGCCGAATTTCCATCTCAGTTCCGGCATGAAGTCGAAATTCATGCCCCAGATGCCGACGAACGCGGTCGCCACGGCGAAGATGGCGGCCCATCCCGCGAGCTTTTTTGTGACCTTGCCTTCTTCGATCGCAGCCAGCGAGATGCTGGCCTGGATGGCCGTGCCGATGGTGTCGCGAATGCTGTCCAGCGTCATGTTCATGCGATGGAGATGGTCATCGACATTCCGGAAGTAATGCTGCGTGGTGGCGCAGACCGGCGGCACGCGCCCGCCGTGCAGTTTGCTCACCGCCTCGAGCAGGGGCGCCACCGCATGCTTGAGCACCGTCATTTTCTGCTTCAGGGCATACAGTCGCTGGATAATCGGCGTATGTCCCACGCTCGTGGCAAAGATACTGCGCTCGATGTCCTCGAGTTCGGACTCGAGCATGTCAATGATGGGAAAGTACCGATCAACGACGGCATCCATGAGCGCATACAGGACGAAGCCCGCTCCATGCCCGAGGAGTTCCGGCTCTTCCTCGCAGCGGGCACGCACGCCGTGAAATCCTTCGCGGGTGCGGTTGCGAACCGACAATATGTAATTGGGCCCGACAAATATGTCCACTTCGCCGGCATTCAGCGCGCCGTCAGCCATCTCAAGGGTGTGCAGCACGACGAACAGCGAATTGCCGTACTCTTCTATCTTCGGCCGCTGGTGTCCGTGGTGCGAGTCCTCCACAGCGAGCTCGTGCAGACTGAATTCCTCCTGCATTTTCTCGAGTTCAGCCGGTTCTGCGTCACTGAGCGCGACCCACACGAAACAGTCCGGCCGGACCACATAATCGCTGATTGCTTCGACAGTGATATCGCCGAGCTTGGTGCCGTTCTGGTATGCGACGCAGTTGATTAGCATGCGGCGGGAATCATACTACTGGTCAGGAAATTCGTGTCGCGGGGGGAAAAGCGAATGCTTGGGGTCCGAGCTCAAGCCCTGACCCTATTGCCCTGAAAGCGGCGTGTTACGGTCGCTGACCGAGAGTGCGTTCCTGCTTCTTGGCTCTCTTCTCAGCGCGCTTTTCCTGCAATGTCTTGGCCGGCTTTTTCTTGTCCTGCTTCTTCTGATTCATGCCCTTGCTCATCGGAGTCGCTCCCGCTGGAATGATTGGATGTATGGTGCATGATGAACCTGAAGGCGGGGGATGGAAAGCGGATGTGGATTTGGACGCCCGAAGGGCGCCCGCAGGGTTCGCGCCAGGGCTGGCGCGAATCAGCCGACACGGCGAGAGCACGAGTGATCGCGGGAGTAGCATAGAAATTGGTGCCGATGGTCGGACTCGAACCGACACGGGTTTCCCCACCACCCCCTCAAGATGGCGTGTCTACCAATTCCACCACATCGGCAATTCGTAAATTGAGGTCAGGTCTTGCAATCATGCACCATAAACACGGTGCATGATTGCAAGACCTGACCCCATCCCCCCAAAGACCTGACCCCAGATTTACTCCGGCACCTTCGGCACCTCGGAATCGGGTGTCGGCGCGGCGGGCACTTCGCTCTCTGTCGCCGCGGGTGCGGGTGTGGTCGCCGCATCCACCGCTGCATTCTGAACCGGCGCGGTCCCGGCCGGCGGCGTGGTACCTGCCGGCAAAACGGTCTCGGTGATTGCGGACTCCATCACGCTGCTCGCGTTCTCCATGCGCTCTTTGGCGATCCAGGCCAGGGCCAGGCTGTTGACCAGAAAGATCGTGGCCAGCACCGACGTGGTCCGGCTCAGGAAATTGCCCGAACCGCGCGCACCGAACACGGTCGCCGATGCGCCGCTACCGAAAGCCGCACCGGCATCGGCGCCC
Source organism: uncultured Enterobacteriaceae bacterium (assembly GCA_964394115.1). GTDB lineage: Bacteria > Pseudomonadota > Gammaproteobacteria > Eutrophobiales > Eutrophobiaceae > 2-02-FULL-61-13. The sequence goes on from CAYMXG010000014.1 coordinate 10,427, forward strand.
TTGCCCTGCTGGATCAGGATGAATCCGATCAGGGTCATCGCGGTCAAGACCTGCACTACCATTAATACTGTCTGTACTGTTTCCATTTCCTTTCCTTAATCTCGCTAATTGTATCGATTGATGGTTCTGGACCCCGGTCGCTCCGGACATCCTGTCCTCGGCTTAGGCTCCTGCGTCGCTCTACCGCCTACATCCATGTAGGCGTCTCGCGACATTT
>CAYMXG010000014.1:10653-19722 GCA_964394115.1 uncultured Enterobacteriaceae bacterium
GGGCCTGCTCGCTACGTTTTGTGCCAGCCCTTTATGCCGCCCGGCAGATCTGCACAAACTCGGCGCCCTTCAGCGATGCCCCGCCGATCAGGCCGCCATCCACATCCGCCATGGCAAAAATTGCCCTCGCATTCTCAACCTTCACGCTGCCGCCATAAACGATGCGCAGCGCATCGGCCACATCGTCATCATGCCGGGCAATGCGCAGGCGGATGAACCCGTGTACCTCCTGCGCCTGTTCCGGACTCGCATTGCGTCCGGTGCCGATGGCCCATACCGGTTCATAGGCCACCACCGCCCGGCTGAATTGTTCCACGCCCGCTGCTTGAATCACCCGATCCAATTGGCGCGCCACCACTTCCTCGGTCTGACCGGACTCCCGTTCCACCAGCGTTTCGCCCACACTCAGGATGGGAGTCAACCCGGACCCGATGGCCCGCAAGAATTTTGCCGCCACCAAGGCATCCGATTCTCCGTACAAACCCCGGCGCTCGCTGTGACCCACGACGACGAAGCGGCAATTATAGTCGCGCAGCATGGCCGCGGACACTTCGCCGGTGTAGGCCCCGGATTCATGCTCGGAGACATTCTGGGCGCCCAATTCGATGGCGGAGCCGGTCAGTGCGATGCCAACTTCACCGAGGTAAGGAAACGGCACGCACAGCGCCACTTCGGCCTTGCAACCCTCCACACCGGCCCGCACTTCAGCCACCAATGGCCGCAGGCTGGCCAGCGTTCCATTCATCTTCCAGTTGGCCGCCACCAGCGGCCGCCGGGTGGTCATGGAGGGCCGTTTCCTATGGGTCCGAAGGGGGCGCAACGATATATGGGATGGGAGGAGGAGTCAAAAAGATGTAGTTGGCAGGCGACCTTCCACCCCACAATGCCTACACCCCCGGCGCTTTGTACAAGTCTCTTTAGCATGCCTCACAATCAACGCGTGGTACTCATTAAATAGTGTGGCGTCGGGCGGGAGCACGTTTTCGAACGCAGCGCGCAGGGTTTCATAGTCTTCATCCCCATCCGCCCATTCGAGGCGGCGCAGCAGCCGGCGCGTGTAGGCGTCAATGACGAACACCGGCCGGTCGAAGGCGTACAACAGGATGTCATCGGCAGTCTCCGGTCCCACGCCGTTGACTTCCAGCAGTTCCGCGCGCAGCGCAGCGGTCTTTCGCCGCCGGATCGCGCGCAGCCCGCCGCTGTCTATGACCCACTGGCACAGATTGCGCAACCGCCGCGCCTTGACATTGAAATAACCGGAAGGACGGATATGCCCGGCGAGTTGCCCGGGCGGCAGCACGAGGATCCCATCGGGCGTCAGGCAATGCTGTGCCTTCAGGTTGGCAATGGCACGTTCCACATTTATCCACGCAGTGTTTTGCGTCAGCACCGCGCCGACCATGACTTCGAACGGCGTGTCCGCGGGCCACCAGTCTTGCGGGCCGTAGGCGCGTTGCAGGCGGCGGTATAACGACAATAGTTTTCGGCGGGTCAATGTGTAGTTAAAAGTGGAAAATTGAAAGTGCGAATAGGGGGTCAGAGCTTAAGCTCTGACCCCAGATCAACTACGTGCCACTATTTACGCCTCCCTTTATTCCACGCGCGCTTTTCCAGGCTCAACTTCTTTTTCAGTGCGAGCGTCCGCCGCGGCTTTCCCGCCGGCTTCCCCACCGGCTTCGCCGGCAGCAATGGTTTCAACCCGGCCAGTACGCGCAATCGGTCCATCTCCGCTGGCGTCAGGTCCCAATGGTCTCCGGTGCGCCGTTCCCGGGGCAATTCGCAGGGTCCGAAGCGCACGCGGATCAGGCGGCTGACTTCGATGCCCACGGCCTCCCACAATCGGCGCACCTCGCGGTTGCGGCCTTCCGCCAGTATCACGTGATACCAGTGATTGCTGCCCTCGCCGCCGCCGTCTGAAATCTTCAGGAATTTTGCCGGTCCATCTTCGAGCTCGATCCCTTTCAGCAATTGCGCCAGTTGCTCCTCGCTGGCCTTGCCGCGCACGCGCACTGCATATTCGCGTTCGATCTCGCGCGACGGATGCATCAGCGCGTGCGCCAGTTCCCCGTCATTGGTGAACAACAGCATGCCCGCGGTGTTGAAGTCCAGTCGCCCGACGCTGATCCAGCGCGCGTCTTTCAGGCGTGGCAGGTTCTGGAATACGGTGGGTCGGCCTTCCGGATCGGAGCGGGTGCAGATCTCGCCGGCGGGCTTGTGATAGGCCAGGACCCTTGATGGCTGGTCCAGTGGGGCATTGGCCGTCAGCAGCCGGCCGTCCAGCTCGACCCGATCCCTGGGGCCAACCTTGTCGCCAAGGCTGGCACGCTTGCCGTTCACGGCGATGCGGCCCTCGGTGATCCAGCCTTCGATCTGGCGCCGCGATCCCAGCCCGGCGCGGGCGAGCACCTTCTGGATGCGTTCTGCGGCGGCCTCAGTCACCGCTGGGAGGTACAAACGGGACTACATTGTCCTCGGGCGGCCGGTTATTGCCGCTGTATTCCACATCGATATCGATGCCCTCGCCCCCTTCGGCAACCACGCCGGTCTTCAGCGGCGGCAGGTCCATGCCCTCGAACAGGTCCGGATTCATCTTGTCGAAATCCTTTACCTCCGCCAGCGTCGGCAGGTCGGACAGGCTTTTCAAATTGAAGTAGTCGAGGAACTGGCGCGTCGTGGCCAGCAACTCGGGCCGCCCCGGGACCTCGCGGTTGCCGACGACACGCACCCACTCGCGCTCCTGCAAGGTCTTGATAATGCCGGTGCTGACACTGACGCCGCGGACATTCTCAATCTCGGCGCGGGTGATGGGCTGGCGATAGGCAATGATGGCCAGCGTTTCCAGCAACGCGCGCGAATAGCGCTGCGGCTTTTCGTCGAACAGGCGGTTGACCCATTCCGCGTAGCGGGCGCGGACCTGGAACCGGTAACCGCTGGCCACTTCCACCAGTTCGATGCCGCGATCCGTGTAGTCCGCCTGTAATTGTTCCAACGCCGCGCGCACCGCATCGCGGTCCGGCTTTTCCAGGTCACCCTCGAACAGCGCCAGTATCTCGTTCACGGCCAGCGGCTCGCTGGACGCCATGATGGCCGCCTCAAGCGTGGGCTTCAATGACTCCGGGCTCAAGTGGCCGCCTTCACGTAAATCGGTCCATTGATCTCGTTCTGCACCATTTCTATCAGTGACTCCTTCAGCAATTCCAGGATCGCGAGCAGGGCAACAACGACCCCCGAGCGTCCCTCCTCCACCTGGAACAGGGTTTTGAATTCTATAAACTCATCAGCGCGCACACGTTCCAGCACCAGGCTCATGCGCTCGCGCACCGACAGCGGCTCGCGCGTGATGTGATGGCTGGAAAACATGTCCGCCCGCGCCAGCACCTCGGCAAACACGCGCAGCACTGAATCCAGCGACACCTGCGGCGGCTTTTGTTGCGTTCGCCGATCGGGAAACTCGATGATGGTGGCGAACACCTCCCGCTCCATGCGCGGCAGTGCGTCGATATCCTCTGCCGCCTGCTTGAAGCGCTCATACTCCTGCAGGCGACGCACCAGTTCGGCGCGCGGGTCATCTTCTTCGGCATCCGCGTCCTGCGGCCGCGGCAACAGCAGGCGCGATTTGATCTCGGCCAGCATCGCCGCCATGACCAGGTATTCCCCGGCCAGTTCCAGTTGCAGCACCTCCATCAACTCGATGTAGCGCATGTACTGCTCGGTGATGCGCGCAATGGGAATATCGAGGATGTCGAGGTTCTGCCGACGGATCAGGTACAGCAGCAGATCCAGCGGCCCTTCGAAGGTCTCGAGGTACACCTCCAGTGCGTCCGGCGGGATGTACAGATCCTTCGGCATCTCCGTCATCGCCGTGCCCTGGACGATGGCGAAGGGCATCTCCTCCTGGTCTGGATGCGTCGGCGATTGTTCGGGTGTTGCGGTCATCTGTACGACAGCCCCATCGCTTCGCGCACTTCCTCCATGGTTTCGCGCGCCACGTCGCGGGCGGCTTCGCAGCCCTGGCTCACAATCCCGCGCACCAGTTCCTTGTCCTGCTGGTATTCCTGCGCGCGTTCGCGGATCGGGCCCTGTTCCTTGAGGATGGCGTCGATCAACGGCTTCTTGCAATCCAGGCAGCCGATGCCGGCGCTGCGGCACCCTTCCTGCACCCATTTTTTCAGGCTGTCATCGGAATAGACATCGTGAAGACTCCACACGGGGCATTTGTCAGGATCGCCGGGATCGGAGCGCCGGACCCGCGCCGGGTCCGTCGGCATCTTCTTGACCTTCTCCTCCACGCTGGTGGGATTCTCCCGCAACGTGATGGTGTTGGCGTAGGACTTGGACATCTTTTGGCCGTCCAGTCCCGGCATCTTGGCCGCCGGCGTCAGCAACGCCCTCGGCTCGGGGAAGATGATCTTGCCGCCGCCCTCAAGGTAACCCATGAGCCGCTCGCGATCGCCGATGGTGACGCGCTTTTGCGATTCGATCAGCGCCTTGGCCTTCTCCAGCGCCTCGGTGTTGCCCTGCTCCTGGTAGGCGCGGCGCAACTCGTGGTATTGCTCATTATTCTTCTTGCCCAGTTTCTTCGCGGCGGCCTCGGCCTTCTCCTCGAATCCCGCTTCGCGTCCGTAGAGGAAATTGAAGCGCCGGGCCACCTCCCGCGCCATCTCCACATGGGCGACCTGATCTTCGCCCACCGGCACGTAGCTGGCCTTGTAGATAATGATGTCGGCGGTCTGCAGCAGCGGGTACCCAAGAAAGCCGTAGGTGGTGAGGTCCTTGGATTTGAGTTTTTCCTGCTGGTCCTTGTAGGTCGGGACGCGTTCCAGCCAGGATATCGGCGTGAACATGGACAACAGCAGGTGCAGCTCGGCATGCTCGGGCACACGCGACTGCACGAAAATCTTGGCCTGGCCGGGATTGATGCCCACCGCCAGCCAGTCGATGACCATTTCCCAGACGTTGGGCCCGATCTCGCGCGGATCGGCGTAGTCGGTGGTCATGGCGTGCCAGTCCACTACGGAAAAAAAGCACTCATATTCGCTCTGTAATTTGAGCCAGTTTCTGAGTACGCCGTGATAGTGACCGAGATGCAGCGCGCCTGTCGGGCGCATGCCGGACATGACGCGCGGATTGCCGGGTATTGCCAAGGTTCCCTCCTCAAAGCGGGCTTTTCAGCAGCCCGCCAAACCTGGATCGGCCCGGATTATACACTGCAGCGCCGGGCCACCCGGGACGGGTGCCGCAGCGCTTAGGTCATTGATTTCGAAGGGTGCCCATGGACGCTTGAACACCGGCCCCTATAATGACCGGCGATAGTGTATTGAGTGTATTGGGGTCAGGTCTTGCGATCATGCACCGTGTACATCGTGCATGATCGCAAGACCTGACCCCAATACACCCAAAAAACAGGCGTGGCTGCATGAAGTTTCTCGTGGATTTTCTTCCGGTGCTGGCGTTCTTCATCGCCTTTTACCTGCCCGGCGACCGGGAGCAGGCAATTTATGTCGCCACGGCCGCGGCGATCATTGCCTCCGCCATCCAGATCGCCGGCCTCTGGCTGCTGAAACACAAGGTCGAGAAGATGCACATCATTACCTTCCTGCTGATCCTTCTGCTGGGCGGCGCGACCCTGCTGTTGCACGACAAGACCTTCATCAAATGGAAACCCACGGCGGTGAACTGGCTGTTCGCGCTGGTGTTCCTGGGCAGCCAGTTCGTCGGCGAGAAACCCATCGTGCAGCGCATGATGGAACAGGCAGTGCAAATGCCGCACCAGGTATGGTTGCGACTCAACCTGAGCTGGGTGGGATTCTTCCTCATCATGGGCATCGCCAATCTCTACGTGGCGTTCAATTTCAGCGATGAAGTCTGGGTCAACTTCAAAATGTTCGGGATCCTGGGGCTGACACTGGTATTTGTCGTCGGGCAGTCGATGTTCATGGCGCGCTATATGGATGAACCGAAGAACGCAAATGAGAATGAGAAAAGCTGATGTTGTACGCGATCCAGTGTGAGGATTCGCCCGGCAGCCTGGAGAGCCGAAAACGGCTCCGGCCCGGGCACGTGGAACGGTTGCGAGTCCTGCAAGCCGAAGGGCGATTGATCCTCGCGGGACCCCTGCCCGCCATTGATGCAAAAGATCCCGGCCCCGCGGGCTTTACCGGCAGCCTGTTCGTGGCCGAATTCGACTCCCTGGCGGCGGCAACCCAATGGGCGGAGGCGGATCCGTTCAGGCAGGGCGGCATCTATGCCCGGGTCACAGTGCGCCCCTTCAACAAGTCCTTCCCGGAATAGTCCCATGGACCGGGTCGCGGCAATTCGCACACGCATGCAACAGGCCCTGTCCCCTTCGCAACTGGAGATCCGGGACGACTCCCATCACCATGCCGGTCACGCCGGCCATGGTGGCGCCGGGCATTTCAGCGTCGTGGTGGTGTCGGAACTTTTTCGCGGCAAAAACCAGGTGCAACGCCACCAGCTGGTTTACCAGGCCGTTGCCGATCTGATGCCGGGGGAGATCCACGCGCTCAGCATCCAGGCCCACACACCGGACGAACACCCTGCCGCGCGCGGCGCGGCGAGTTGATGCAAAACCCGGTTTTGCCCCAGCCTGTCCGTCCCTTTCTCAAATGGCCCGGAGGCAAGTACCGCCTGGTGGATCGGATCCGTTCCGCACTCGGCCCGGGGCGCCGGTTGATTGAACCCTTTGCCGGTTCCGGCGCGGTTTTCCTGAATACGAATTACGATCGCTTCATCATCGCGGACAGCAATCTTGATCTGATCGATCTCTATACCCGCCTGGTCGACGACGGGGATGATTTTATTGAGACCAGCCGGGAGTTGTTCCAGCCGCAGACCAACCTGCGCGGTCACTATTACGCGTTGCGCGAGGAGTTCAACCACACGCGCCACTCGCGCCGCCGTGCCGGGCTGTTCCTCTATCTGAACCGGCACTGCTACAACGGCCTGTGCCGGTACAACGGCAGCGGCGGATTCAATTCGCCTTTTGGCCGTTACCGCCGGCCCTATTTTCCGGAACTGGAAATGCGTGGTTTCATTGCCAGGGCGCAACATGCGCGCTTCCTGCACGCGGGATTCGAGCAGTCCATGGCACTGGCGCGGCGCGGGGACGTGGTGTACTGCGATCCACCGTACACGCCGCTGAGCCGCACGGCGCACTTCACCGATTACCACACCGGAGGATTCGGCTGGGAAGACCAGGAACGGCTGGCGCAGCTTGCGCAACGGCTGGCGCGCCGCGGCATCCAGGTGGTGATCTCGAATCACGACACGGTGGTGACCCGTGTGCTGTACTCGGCGCTGGGCGCGCGTATTGAGGGCTTCAAGGTCAGACGCACCATCAGTTGCAATGCGAAGCGGCGCAATCGGGTGGGGGAACTGCTGGCGATCTTCGATTAGTTCAAAATGGCAATACCCTTGCACGTCTTCACTCCGCTCACGTTCCTGCGGACACGCCGTGAATACGTCTGACCGCCATGGATGGCGGGAATGCAGATTGCGCAGGAGCAAGCAATCTGCCATTTAGGCTCGAGGCGCCGCATCCCTGCGGCTTATGGTCCGCCAGAACGTGATCGGAGTGCCGACGTGCAAACTGTGGCGAATTTGCCGGCAAGCATTTACGATTCCGCCAGCCATGACTCTTGACCTTGCAAAGGGACTCATCCGCCGCCGCTCGCTGACGCCCGAGGATGCCGGTTGCCAGCAGTTGATCGCGGAACGGCTGCAGCCGCTGGGGTTTCACGCCGGGCACATGCGCTTCGGCAGCGTCGACAACCTCTGGATCACCCATGGTCGCGGCGCACCGGTGTTTGCGTTCCTCGGTCACACCGACGTGGTCCCCACCGGCCCCTTGCAGGACTGGCAAAGCGATCCATTCGAGCCGGTGGTGCGGGACGGCATGCTGTATGGCCGCGGCGCCGCCGACATGAAGGGTAGCGTGGCCGCGATGACGGTGGCGCTGGAGAAATTCGTCAAGGCGGATCCCGCGCACCGCGGCACCGTGGCGCTGCTTCTGACCAGCGACGAGGAAGGCGATGCCGCCGACGGCGTCTGCAGGGTGGTCGAACGATTCACGCGTGAAGGCGTGAAGATTGACTGGTGCCTGGTCGGTGAACCCTCCAGCCATGAAGTGCTGGGAGATGTGGTCAAGAATGGCCGGCGCGGATCACTGACCGGTACGCTGATCGTGGACGGGGTGCAGGGGCACGTGGCGTACCCGCATCTTGCCGACAACCCCGTGCATCGCAGCGCGTCGGCGCTGGCGGAACTGTGCGCCACGGAATGGGACCGGGGCAATGAACATTACCCGCCCACCAGTTTTCAGATCTCGAATATCCACGCCGGCACCGGCGCGGATAACGTCATACCGGGACATATGGAAGTGGTGTTCAATTTCCGCTTCTCCACGGCGCTGACGCCCGATGCCATCAAGCAGCGCGTCGAGGCGTTGCTTTCGCGTCACGGACTGGGGTATCGGCTCCAGTGGCGCCCGGCAAACCTGCCATTCCTGACGCAAGGCGGCGCGCTGCTGCAGGCAGTGAATGCGACGGTGGCGGCGGAATGCGGGAAGCCTCCGGAAGCTTCCACCGCCGGCGGCACCTCCGACGGCCGCTTTATCGCACCCACCGGGGCGGAAGTGGTGGAACTGGGACCGGTGAATCGCTCCATTCACAAGGTGAATGAATGTGTCAGCGTTGCCGACCTGGAGACACTCACCAATATGTATGAAAAAATCATGCAACGGTTGCTGGGCTGAGGACGTGTGGCCCGATCTTTTGTTGGCGGACCGTGTGACGCAGGGACAGCGGAACCCGAGCCTACATGGACGTATTCACGGCGTGTCCGACAACAGAAGATCGGGCCGCGCGACACTCTACCAATTTGGAATGAAGAATTGACATACCCATCGGGAGAATCGCGGCATGATTGAGAAATTCATCGAACGCGCACTGTTCGCCAGCCGCTGGATCCTGGCGCCGGTATACCTGGGTTTGTCTCTGGCCCTGCTGGCGCTGGCGATCAAGTTTTTCCAGGAGGTGGGACATGTATTCA
>CAYMXG010000015.1:0-19684 GCA_964394115.1 uncultured Enterobacteriaceae bacterium
CCATTCGCGAGGGCGGCCGTACCGTCGGCGCCGGTGTCGTGGCAAAGGTTATCAAATAAACATGGCAACCCAGCAGGTCATTCGCATCCGTCTCAAGGCGTTCGATCATCGCCTGATCGATCAATCCACGCGCGAGATCGTGGAGACCGCCCGCCGCACCGGCGCGCAGGTCAAGGGCCCCATTCCGCTGCCGACCAAGAAGGAGCGGTACACGGTCCTGACTTCGCCGCACGTCGACAAGGATGCGCGCGATCAGTATGAGATTCGGACCCACAAGCGCCTGCTGGACATCATCAATCCCACGGACAAGACCGTGGATGCCTTGATGAAGCTGGATCTGGCAGCCGGTGTTGACGTGCAGATTAAGTTGAATTGAACCAAAGACGGAATTGGAAATGGCAATAGGATTAATTGGCAGGAAACGCGGCATGACCCGGATTTTCACTGCAGCCGGCAGTTCTGTGCCCGTCACCGTGGTTGAGGTCACTCCGAACCGGGTGACGCGCCGTACCGGCGGCGCTGCGGAAGGCTACGAGGCGGTGCAGGTCGCATGGGGAAGCAAACGCCGCCGCCTGATCAACAAACCCTTGGCAGGGGTGCTGGCCGCCGCCGAGATCGAATCCGCGTCGGGGCTGGCTGAGTTTCGCCTGGATGCCGGCGAAGGCAAGGACCTGAAGCCAGGCAGCGTATTAAAGGTGGACATATTTGCCGACGGTCAGAAGGTTGACGTTACCGGCACTACCATTGGCCGCGGTTTTGCAGGTGTTATCCGACGCCATAATTTCGGCGGGCATCGCGCATCGCATGGTGCATCGCTGACCCATCGCACGCCGGGCTCCACTGGCCAGCGGCAAACGCCCGGCAAGGTACTCAAGGGCCTGCGCATGCCCGGGCATATGGGTAATGTCAGCCGCACCACTCAAAGCCTGGAATTGGTAAGGGTGGACGCGGAGCGGAACCTGCTGCTGATAAAGGGCGCAGTGCCCGGACCCAAGGGCGGCATGGTCATAGTGCGGCCGGCGAAAAAGTCGAAACGCGGGAAAAACGGATAACCGCCATGGAACTGACTCTGCATAAGTCCGGTGCCGACAAGGCCGGAAAAATTACCGTGACCGATGTTGTATTCGGCCAGGAATTCAACGAGGCGCTGGTTCACCAGGTCCTGGTGGCGTACATGGCCGGTGGGCGCGCCGGAACCAAGGCGCAGAAAACCCGTGCGGAAGTACGCGGCGGCGGCAGGAAGCCCTGGAAGCAGAAGGGCACCGGTCGCGCGCGGGTCGGCACCATCCGCAGCCCGCTCTGGCGCGGCGGCGGTGTAACCTTTGCCGCCCGGCCGCGGGATTTTTCCCAGAAGATTAATCGCAAAATGTATCGGGGCGCATTGCGCTCCATCTTGTCGGAACTGGTGCGCCAGAAACGTCTGTGCTGCATTGAGCAGTTCGAATTGGACGCGCCCAAGACCGCACAGGCGAAGGCGTTCCTCAAGGCCCTGGGACTGCAGCAAGCGCTCATCATTACCGATGAAGTCACGCCGAATGCGCACCTGGCCACACGTAATCTGCATGGGGTAAGCGTGATTGATACCTCCGAATTGAATCCACAGTCCCTGGTCGGGCATGAACACATCGTCATCACCCGCGCCGCCATCAACAAGGTGGAGGCCTGGCTGTCATGACGCCGAAACAAAGGCTTATGACGGTGTTGCTTGAGCCGCGTGTGACGGAGAAGAGCACGCGACTTAGTGAGGCCGGCCGGCAGTATGCGTTCAAGGTAGTGCGCGCCGCCTCCAAGCCGCAGATCAAGAAGGCCGTCGAGTTGATGTTCGACGTCAAGGTGGACAGCGTTCGTATCAGCAATGTAAAGGGCAAACGCAAGATGTTCCGCGCGCAGGAGGGACGGCGCGCAAACTGGAAGAAGGCCTACGTGAAGCTGGCGGAAGGTTCCACTATCGATTTCGCCGGCACCTGATGGAAGAAGCGTAAGGAAACCAGCCATGCCATTGGTCATACCCAAACCGACATCCCCAGGCCGTCGCGGCGTAGTCAAGGTGGTCACGCCCGGGCTGCACAAGGGTGAGCCGCATATGCCGCTGGTGGAAAAGCGCGCCGGGCGTTCCGGCCGCAACAACCAGGGCGAAATCACGACACGCCACAAGGGTGGCGGGCACAAGCAGCGTTACCGGCGCGTGGACTTCAAACGCGACAAGGATGGCATTCCGGCGCGCGTCGAACGAATTGAATACGATCCCAATCGCAGTGCGCACCTGGCCCTGCTGTTGTATGCGGACGGGGAGCGCCGTTATGTCATCGCCCCGGCCGGTGTGGAACCGGGTGCGGTGCTGGAGTCCGGTCCGGGGGCGGCAATCGCGCCGGGCAATTGCCTGCCGCTGCGTAACCTTCCGCTGGGTTCCAGCGTGCATTGCGTGGAGTTGCAACCCGGTCGTGGCGCACAAATGGCGCGCAGTGCCGGTACCAGCGTGCAATTGCTGGCCCGCGAAGGCGCACATGCAACACTGCGTCTGCGTTCAGGTGAGGTGCGCAAAGTCCCTCTGGATTGCCGGGCCACTGTCGGCGTGGTCAGCAATCCGGAACATTCCCTGGAAGAACTGGGTAAGGCCGGAGCGAAGCGTTGGCGCGGTATCCGTCCGACAGTGCGTGGAGTGGCCATGAATCCGGTCGACCACCCCCATGGTGGCGGCGAAGGCAAGACCTCCGGTGGGCGCCACCCCGTGACACCCTGGGGACAGCCGACCAAGGGTTACAAGACGCGCAAGAATAAGCGCACGTCCAAAATGATTATTCGCAGACGCAACAAGGTCTGAGAGGACTGACCATGCCACGTTCCATACGCAAAGGTCCATTTGTCGACCATCACCTGCAGGCAAAGGTGGCGGCGGCCCGGGCCAGCAACGACAAGCGACCCATCAAAACGTGGTCGCGCCGTTCGATGGTTGTGCCGGACATGGTCGGACTGACCATTGCAGTACACAACGGCAAGGATCACATGCCTGTATTCGTGACCGAGAACATGGTCGGGCACAAGCTGGGTGAATTTGCGGCCACGCGCGTCTTTCGCAGCCACTCCGCGGACAAGAAGACTGCCGAGACCCCGGCGCCCCAGTAACGAGTCAGCGAGAAGCGAAACATGGCCACGTCAGCTACCTTGAAATTCGCGCATATATCCGCGCAGAAGACCCGTCTGGTTGCGGATCAGATCCGTGGTCTGCCCGTGGATCGCGCGCTGAACCTGCTTGGTTTCAGCAACAAGAAGGCAGCCGGGCTGATACGCAAGGTGCTCGAGTCAGCCGTGGCCAACGCCGAGCATAACGATGGCGCAGATATCGATGAGTTGAAGGTCGTGGAAGTGTTTGTCAACGAAGGGCCGACCATGAAGCGGGTTCGGCCTCGTGCCCGGGGGCGTGCTGATCGAATTTCCAAGCGCACCAGCCACGTCACAATCAAGGTTGCCACACCAGGAGCTTGAGGAAATGGGGCAGAAAGTAAATCCCACCGGCTTTCGCCTGGGAATTATCAAGGATTGGACTTCAACCTGGTATGCCGGGAAGAAGGATTACGCCCGCTACCTGCACCAGGACCTGGCGGTACGCGAGTTCCTGCGCAAGAAACTTGCGAGCGCATCGGTAAGCCGAATCCAGATAGAACGACCGGCAAACAACGCCAAGGTGACCATTCACACTGCGCGGCCCGGGATCGTTATTGGCAAGAAGGGCGAGGATATCGAGCGTTTGCGCGCTGAAATCTCTTCCATGCTGGGTGTCCCCGCCATGGTCAGTGTAGAGGAAATCCGCAAGCCGGAACTTGACGCCTACCTGGTTGCGGAAAGCGTTGCGCAACAGATTGAGCGCCGCATCATGTTCCGGCGCGCCATGAAGCGCGCGGTAACCAACACCATGCGGCTGGGTGCGCAAGGTATAAAGATCTGCATTGCCGGCCGGCTGAACGGCTCGGAAATTGCCCGCACCGAGTGGGTACGCGAGGGTCGCGTGCCGTTGCATACCCTGCGTGCCGATATCGATTATGGATTCGCGAAGGCGATGACCACCTACGGCGTGATTGGCGTCAAGGTATGGATATTCAAGGGTGAAGTATTCGGCATGGACGGTGCGAAAAGCGAAGACGCCGGCGCCGGCGCCGGCGAAAGGTAGTTCGCATGCTGCAGCCGAAAAAGACAAAGTTCCGCAAGCGGTTCAAAGGCCGAAATCATGGCTATGCGACCAGCGGCAACAAGGTGAGCTTCGGTGAGTTCGGGCTCAAGGCCACGTCGCGCGGGCAGATTACTGCACGTCAGATCGAAGCGGCCCGGCGTGCCATCAGTCGCGCGATGAAGCGCGGCGGCAAAGTCTGGATCCGCATGTTTCCGGACAAGCCGATCAGCAAGAAGCCCCTGGAAGTGCGCATGGGCGGGGGCAAGGGCAACGTCGAGTATTGGACCGCGGTGGTCCAGCCCGGCAAGGTCCTGTATGAAATTGAAGGGGTGCCGGAAGATGCGGCAAGGGAAGCGTTCAAGCTGGCAGCGGCAAAACTTCCGGTGCGAACGACGTTCATCAGGAAAACGCTGTTGTGATTAAAGCTGCTGACTTGCGCCAGAAGCAGGCGGATGAACTGCTGAAAATGCTCGGCGACATGCGCCGCGAGCAATTCAACCTGCGCATGCAGCAGGGAACCGGGCAGCTCGCGCGTTCGAGCCAGGTGCGTTCTGTGCGCCGGGATATTGCCCGAATCCAGACCATATTGAATGAGAAGAAGCGTGACGGTGCCAGCAAATGAATGAAACTACCAAGACCCAGCGGACCCTGACGGGAAGGGTGGTCAGCAACAAGATGGACAAGACCATTGCCGTGCTGATTGAGCGTTCCGTCAAGCACCCGCTGTACGAAAAGTACGTGCGCAAATCGAGCAAGTTGCTGGCGCATGACGAGAAGAATGAATGCAATGAAGGCGACGTCGTAATCATCGAAAGTTCGCGGCCATTATCCAAGCGCAAGGCCTGGCGACTTCAGAAGATCGTCGAGCGCGCCCAGGAAGCATAAGCGCGCCCCCCACACCAGTTGGCGCAGGACCGAGACCGGGACGAGACAATTAATCATGATTCAGATGCAGACAGTGCTGGATGCAGCGGACAACAGTGGGGCCCGACGCCTGATGTGTGTAAAGGTGCTCGGCGGTTCCAAGCGCCGCTATGCCGGCGTGGGCGATGTGATCCGGGTGAGTGTCAAGGAGGCCATCCCGCGCGGCAAGGTGAAAAAGGGAGAGACATATCTGGCCGTGGTCGTCAGAACCAGAAAAGGCGTGCGCCGGCAGGACGGTTCACTTATTCGTTTTGACAGCAACGCGGCGGTGCTGCTGAACAACCAGCACCAGCCCATCGGCACGAGAATTTTCGGGCCGGTAACACGCGAGTTGCGCGGTGAGAAGTTCATGAAAATCATCTCTCTGGCGCCGGAGGTGCTGTAAGCCATGGACAAGATTCGCAAAGGTGACGAGGTCGTGGTGCTGACCGGGCGCAATGTCGGCAAGCGTGGCGTTGTCTTGAGCGTCCTGAAGGATCGCAACAAGGTTGTGGTCGAAAATATCAACATGGCCAAGCGCCACACGCGCGGCAATCCCATGCAGGGTGCGCCGGGCGGGATCGTGGAGAAGGAGATGCCGATGGATATCTCCAATGTCGCGATCTGGAATCCCGTGACCAGCAAGCCGGATCGAATCGGTTACAAGCTCCTCGAGGATGGTCGCAAGGTGCGTTATTTCAAGTCCAACAAGGAAGTGGTGGATGTATGAAAAAGTCTCAAGTCAAAAATTACAAGTCACAAGTGAACTGTGGTCATGCGAGCCTCTCGTGCGAAGCGGGCTGCGGTGTTTGCCTCGTGACTTATAACTTATAACTGGATATTTATGTCTCGATTACAGGAAATTTACAAGGAAAAGGTCGTGCCGCAACTGGTAAAGCAGTTCGGCTACAAGACCCCCATGCAGGTGCCACGCATCGCAAAGATTACTCTCAACATGGGCGTGGGTGAAACCGTCGCGGACAAGAAGATCATTGATCATGCGGTGCAGGACATGACCCGCATTTCCGGGCAGAAGCCGGTGGTGACGCTGTCCCGCAAGGCCATTTCAAACTTCAAGATTCGCGAGAACTACCCGATCGGTTGCAAGGTGACACTGCGCCGCCGGCGCATGTACGAGTTCTTTGATCGGCTGATCACGATCGCAATCCCCCGCATCAGGGATTTTCGCGGTCTCAGCCCGCGCTCATTTGATGGACGGGGCAATTACAGCCTGGGGGTCAAGGAGCAGATTATCTTCCCGGAGATCGAGTACGACAAGATTGATGTGCTCCGGGGCATGGATATCACAATAACAACCACCGCGAAGAGTGACGAAGAGGGGCGCGCGCTGCTGGCCGCCTTCGGATTCCCTCTGCGCACCTGATGCCAGCCGCGGATCGGAGGTAGCAAATGGCCAAGACGTCAATGGTTAACCGGGAAACGAAGCGCGCCCGCCTCATCAAGAGATATGCGGCCAAGCGCGAGGAGTTGCGGGAGCGGGTCAAGGACACATCGTTGAGCGACGAGGATCGGGCGGCGGCGGTGGTAAGCCTGAGCAAGCTGCCGCGCGACTCGAGTCCATCACGGAAGCGCAATCGTTGCGCACTCAGCGGTCGTCCGCATGGCTACTACCGCAAGTTCGGCCTGGCCCGCATCAAGTTGCGGGAGGCTGCCATGCGTGGCGATGTGCCCGGCCTGGTAATGGCAAGCTGGTAAAGGGAAAGCTACACGTCACAAGCTACAAGTGAAAACAGCAAAGAGAGAACGCAGATGAGTTTGCAGGACCCGATTTCAGACATGTTAAGCCGCATTCGCAACGCCTTGGGGCGGTCGCGCAGCGAAGTCAGCATGCCGTCGTCAAGGCAAAAGGTGGCAGTTGCCAGCCTCTTGCAGGACGAAGGCTATATTGCCAACTTTCGCGTGGACGAGTCAGGCAGCCACAAGACTCTGGTGATTACGCTCAAGTATTTTGAGGGGCGGCCGGTCATTGAGCGGCTGGAGCGTGTGAGCCGGCCCGGGCTGCGGCGTTATCGCGGCGCCGGCAAGCTGCCCAAGGTTTTAAACGGTCTGGGCATGGCTATTGTGTCCACCTCGAATGGTTTAGTCACCGACCGGACCGCCAACAAGCTTGGCATCGGCGGCGAAGTGATTTGTATTGTTTCTTGATGAGGCAAGGTCATGTCCCGAGTTGCTAAAAATCCAGTCCCCATACCCGCCGGCGTCCAGGTCAGCATTGACGCCGGGAACGTGAAAGTGAAGGGGAAAAAGGGCGAACTTACCCATCGGCATAATCAAGCCGTGCAAGTGGCTCAGGATGGCGGCCAGCTGCTGGTATCAACCCAGGATAAATCGAAGGCTGCGCATGCCGCGGCCGGCACGACCCGGGCCATCCTGCAGAACATGGTAATCGGGGTCAGCACCGGTTTTGAAAAGAAGCTGGAGGTATTAGGCGTGGGTTACCGGGCACAGGTGCAGGGCCGTGCCCTGAATCTGACCCTGGGATTTTCCCACCCGGTGAGCCTGCCGATCCCGGAGGGCATCACGATCGATACTCCGAGTCAGACTGAAATCGTGGTGCGTGGTATGGACCGGCGCCTGGTTGGGCAACTGGCCGCGAATATTCGCGCCTATCGTAAACCTGAGCCGTACAAGGGCAAAGGGGTCAAGTACACCAACGAGGTCATTATCCGCAAGGAAGCCAAAAAGGCGTAACCAATCATGCTTAAGAAAGACAGCAGACAAAAAAGGGCGAAGAAAACCCGCGCCCGCATTCGATTGCTCGGAGTGAATCGACTCTGTGTACATCGCACTCCACGGCACATCTATGCGCAACTGATCGCGCCGGATGGATGCCGCGTGGTTGCCAGCGCCTCGACGCTGGATGAAGAGGTCCGGCAGCAGATCAAGAACGCCGGAAACGTGGCCGCCGCCACCGTGGTTGGCCGGATCATCGCCGATCGGGCCAAGAAGGCCGGTATCAGCAAGGTGGCGTTCGATCGATCGGGATTCAAGTTTCATGGCCGCGTGAAGGCATTGGCGGATGCCGCGCGGGAAAATGGCATGGAGTTCTAAATGGCGCTGACAGAATCAATTACCGGGAATGACGAACTGCTGGAAAAGCTGGTTTCCGTCAATCGCGTCGCAAAGGTGGTCAAGGGCGGCAGAATCTTCGGTTTTGCGGCACTCGTGGTCGTCGGCGACGGCAGCGGGCGGGTTGGCTTCGGGCGCGGTAAAGCGCGCGAAGTCCCGGCAGCAATACAAAAGGCCATGGAACGGGCGCGTCGCAACATGCTGGATGTGCCGCTCAACGGGGATACCTTGCATTACTCGGTGACGTCGCAGCATGGTTCAGCAAAGGTCTATA
This sequence comes from uncultured Enterobacteriaceae bacterium, assembly GCA_964394115.1. Taxonomy (GTDB): domain Bacteria; phylum Pseudomonadota; class Gammaproteobacteria; order Eutrophobiales; family Eutrophobiaceae; genus 2-02-FULL-61-13. The sequence goes on from CAYMXG010000015.1 coordinate 8,433, forward strand.
TGCAACCCGCCTCCGCGGGTACTGGAATCATCGCGGGCGGACCCATGCGCGCGGTATTTGAATGCGTGGGCATACACAATGTTCTGGCAAAATCCCACGGTTCCACCAATCCCGTCAACGTGGTGCGGGCAACCATCAACGGACTCTTGGAGATGCGCGCGCCGGAGTATCACGCGGCGAAGCGCGGCAAGACCCTGGAAGAAATCACCGGATAAGCAGACATGGCTGCAGCCAAAAAAATAAGAGTGCGTTTGATCAAGAGCCTCAACAAGCGCCTGGCGGCGCACAAGGCATGCGTGCGCGGGCTCGGACTACGCCGCATTGGCCACATTGTAAGCGTTGAAGATACTCTGGCGGTGCGCGGCATGATCAACCGGGTGTCGTACCTGGTTGCGATCGAGGAAAACTGAGATGCGCATGAATACTCTGAGACCAGCAAAGGGTTCGAAGCCCAAGCGCACGCGCGTTGGGCGCGGCATTGGCTCCGGGCTGGGCAAGACCGCGGGCCTGGGTCACAAGGGTCAGAGGGCGCGGGCGGGCGGCTATCACAAGGTGGGTTTTGAAGGTGGACAGATGCCGCTGCAGCGCCGGTTGCCGAAGTCGGGTTTTCATTCCCGCATGGGCGCCGTGACCGCGGAAGTACGCCTGAGCGAGTTGCAGAAAATGACCGTGGACCTGGTTGACCTGGCGGCACTGCAAAAGGCAAATGTTGTGCGCAAGGATGTCGAACGAGTGAAGGTCATCGCCTCCGGCAAGTTGAGTCGTGCCGTCGTGGTGAAAGGGATTGGGGTAACCAAGGGCGCTCGCGCCGCCATTGAGGCGGCCGGCGGCAAGGTCGAGAGTTAACGCATACATGGCGACACCGACAACAGCGGCAGTTCCTGGTGGGTTGGGTGGATTGGCCCAGCTCAAGGAGTTGCGCGCGCGCGTCTTTTTTCTGCTGGCGGCATTGGTTGTTTACCGGATCTCGACACATGTCCCGGTGCCGGGCATCAATCCCATTGCGCTGGCGGAGTTGTTTCGACAGCAGCAGGGCACAATCCTGGATCTTTTTAACATGTTCTCCGGCGGCGCCCTGGAGCGGCTGTCAGTGTGTGCGCTGGGAATCATGCCGTATATCTCTGCCTCCATCATCATGCAGTTGATGACATTCGTGGAACCCAAATTGAAACAGCTGCGCAAGGAAGGCGAGTCCGGCCGACGCAAAATCACCCAGTACACCCGTTATGGCACGGTATTTCTGGCGAGCTTTCAGGCGCTGGGCGTCGCCATCGCGCTCGAGGGACAGAATGCGGGCAATCTGCCGGTGGTAATGGATCCCGGTATCGGCTTCCGGATCGCGGCCGTGACCACACTGGTCACCGGCACCATGTTTCTGATGTGGCTGGGCGAGCAGATCACCGAGCGCGGGATCGGCAATGGCATTTCCATGCTTATTTTTGCCGGCATCGTCGCTGGTCTGCCAAGCGCCATCGGCGGCACGCTGGAACTGTCCCGCACTGGCGAAATGCATCTGCTCACTGTGGTGGCGCTGTTTGTGCTCGCCATCGGCGTCACTGCAGTGGTCATTTTTGTGGAGCGTGGCCAGCGGCGCATCACCGTGAACTATGCCAAGCGGCAGGTGGGGCGGCGCATGTATGGCGGTCAATCCAGTCATCTGCCGCTGAAGTTGAACATGTCCGGCGTGATCCCGCCGATTTTCGCGTCCAGCATCATCCTGTTTCCGGCCACGCTGGGCGGCTGGTTTGGACAGAGCGAGGGCATGAGCTGGTTGAAGGATCTGTCGGCCACACTATCCCCGGGGCAGCCGCTGTACGTATTGATGTATGCGGCCGGCATCGTGTTTTTCTGCTTTTTTTACACGGCCATTGTGTTTGACCCGCGTGACACGGCGGAGAATCTGAAGAAATCCGGGGCGCTGGTCCCGGGCATGCGACCGGGCGAACAGACGGCACAATACCTGGACGGGGTTCTGACCAGATTGACGATGGCAGGCGCCATATACATCAGTCTGGTCTGCCTGTTGCCGGAGTTCCTGATTTTGAAATTCAACGTACCGTTCTATTTTGGCGGCACGTCGCTGCTCATCATCGTGGTCGTGGTGATGGATTTTATGGCGCAAGTTCAGGCGCACCTCATGTCGCATCAGTATGAGGGCCTGTTGAAGAAGGCAAACCTGCGCCGGCATGGCCGTCGTATCTGAGGCCAGGACACCGGGAGAAAATTCATGAAGGTTCGGGCATCAGTGAAGAAAATGTGCAGAAACTGCCGCATCGTACGCCGCAAGCGGGTGGTGCGCGTGGTGTGCACGGATCCACGGCACAAGCAGCGTCAAGGCTGATACGGGAGCTTTAGCATGGCACGAATTTCCGGCGTCAATATTCCTGACCAGAAGCATGTAAACATTGCTCTGACATACATCTTTGGCATCGGCCGCAGCCGCGCGCTGGAAATCTGCCGGACCGCCGGAGTGAAGCCCGAGATCAAGGTGCGGGACCTGAGTGAGGATAATCTGGATCGGATCCGTGCCGCGATGGCGCGCTATGCGCTTGAAGGCGATTTGCGACGCGAGGTTTCCATGAGTATCAAGCGCCTGATGGATCTGGGCAGCTGGCGCGGCAGCCGGCATCGCAAGGGGCTGCCGGTGCGTGGACAACGGACCCGCACCAACGGGAGAACCCGCAAGGGCCCGCGGCGGATGGTAAAGAGATAAGGACGGAGAACTGCCAATGGTAACAACGCGTACCAGTACCAAGAAGAAGGTAAAGAAGACCGTGGTGGACGGTGTCGCCCATGTCCACGCCTCTTTCAACAACACCATCATTACCATCACTGATCGTCAGGGCAACACGCTGTGTTGGGCCACCTCCGGCGGCAGCGGGTTTCGCGGCTCCAGGAAGAGCACGCCGTTTGCGGCGCAGGTCGCGGCCCAGAAGGCCGGTGAGCAGGCCAAGGAATTCGGCTTGAAAAATCTGGAAGTAAACATTCGCGGTCCGGGGCCGGGCCGTGAGTCCGCCGTACGGGCATTGAACGCGGTTGGCATCAAGATTACCAACATCACCGACGTGACGCCGATCCCGCACAACGGCTGCCGGCCGCCGAAGAAACGACGGGTCTAGGGAGACAGTTTATGGCGAGATATCTAGGTCCCAAATGCAAGCTCAGCCGGCGCGAAGGCACCGACCTGATGCTGAAGAGCCGTGCCCGGCCACTGGAATCCAAATGCCAGATTGACAAGGCCCCGGGCGAACATGGCAGCCGCCCGAAGCGCCTGTCTGGGTATGCGGTGCAGCTGCGGGAAAAGCAGAAATTGCGCAGAATTTATGGATTGCTGGAGCGGCAGTTCCGCCGCTATTACCGCGAGGCCGCGCGGCGCAAGGGTTCCACGGGGCAAAACCTGCTCCAGATCCTGGAGTGCCGTCTGGACAACGTGGTTTATCGCATGGGCTTCGGCAGCACGCGCAACGAGGCGCGCCAGCTGGTAAGTCATCGCGCCATCATGGTCAACGGCAAGAGCGTAAATATCGCTTCGTATCAGGTGCAGCCAAGCGATCGAATTGCCGTGCGCGAGAGGAGTCGCAAGCAATTGCGCATCCAGGACGCGCTGAATGTCGCCGAGCAATTCGGTTTTCCGGAATGGGTGGATGTGGACGCAAAAAAAATGGAAGGCGTTTTCAAATCGGTTCCGGAACGCAGTGAGCTCCCATCCGAAATCAACGAGCAGCTGGTTGTTGAACTCTATTCGAAGTAAGCAATAGGAAGAATCTTATGCCATCCAATTTCAGTGAACTTCTCAAACCGCGGCGCGTAGACGTTGAGACCATCAGCGAGACTCGCGCCAAGATCACGATCGAACCGCTGAATCGGGGATTCGGTCACACCCTTGGCAATGCACTGCGCCGCGTCCTGCTGTCTTCAATGAGCGGTTCGGCGGTCACCGAGGTGCAGATTGACGGTGTGTTGCACGAGTACACCACGGTCGAGGGTGTGCAGGAGGACGTGACCGACATACTGCTGAACTTGAAGGGCCTGGCGATCAAGATGCACGGGAAGGACGAGGCCACGGTAACCTTGAACAAGAGCGGCGCCGGGCAGGTCACTGCCCGTGATATTGCCCTTGGCCATGATATCGAGATCTCCAATCCGGACCATATCATTGCCAGCCTGACCAAGATCGGCGAGCTGAACATGACCATGAAGATCGAGCGCGGCCGTGGCTATCGCCCGGTCATAATTGGCGGTGGCGAAGAGACCGAGCAGACCATCGGCAAGTTGAAGCTGGATGCATCCTTCAGCCCGATACGCAGGGTCTCCTATGAAGTGCAGTCGGCACGCGTGGAGCAGCAGACGGACTTGGACAAGCTGATCATGGAGATTGAGACCAACGGCACCATCGATCCCGAGAACGCCATTCGTGAAGCGGCGCGCATACTGCGCAGCCAGTTGTCCGTGTTCGTGGACCTGGAGGCAGAAGAATCCGATTCGCCGCGCCTGCGCGCCGAGCCGGATATTGACCCAATCCTGATGCGCCCGGTGGATGATCTGGAACTCACCGTGCGTTCGGCAAATTGCCTCAAGGCAGAGAGCATTTTCTACATCGGCGACCTAATTCAACGCACGGAAGTGGAATTGCTGAAGACGCCGAACCTGGGCAAGAAATCGCTGACCGAAATCAAGGATGTGCTGGCGTCGCGCGGGCTGTCACTGGGCATGCACCTGGAAAACTGGCCCCCGCCGGGCTTGAACGAAGACAAGGACAAGGTTGCGTCGGTAGGCTAATAACCTGGCCGCGACCGCCGACCGGCGGCGGGCCGGGCCGATCGAGGAAGAATCATGCGTCATAGACAAAGCGGCAGAAAACTGAATGTGACCAGCGCCCATCGCAAGGCGTTGTTCCGGAATATGGCGGTTTCCCTGCTGGACAAGGAGCTTATTCGCACCACCCTGCCCAAGGCCAAGGAACTACGCCGCGTAGCGGAGCCGCTGATCACGCTGGCCAAGAAGGACAGCGTCTCGAAGCGCCGGCTCGCATTTGATCGGCTGCGCGATCGTGCCATCGTGACCAAGCTGTTTGTCGAACTGGGTCCGCGCTACAAGGCGCGCCCGGGCGGTTACACGCGCATCCTGAAGTGCGGTTTCCGCGCCGGCGATCGCGCCCCGATGGCCATTGTCGAGTTGATGGATCGCCCGGAAGTTGAAGTTGCCGGAGAAACCAAAAAGGCCAAGGAAAAATAGTTTAAACCTGTCCGATTGAGACGTTATTCCCACTGCACGGCTTGCCTCAGGAATCGCCGCGCAGTCTGGCCAGCAGCAATTGACTTACCTGCTGGGGATTGGCCTGGCCCTGGGACTGTTTCATGACCTGCCCGACCAGGTACGCCAGTACCTTTCCCTTGCCGGCGCGATACTGCTGAATCTGGTCGGTATTCGCGGCCAGCACCTTATCGACCAACTGCTCGATGAAGCCGGCGTCGGTTACCTGCTGCAATCCCTGGCGCTCGATAATTTCATCTGCGCCGGCGCCGCTGCCCCACATGGTCTCGAATACCTGTTTCGCCATGCGCCCGGATAGGGTCCCGTCGCCCATTCGCAGCAGGAGTCCGGCAAGGCGATCCGGATCAATGGGTGCCTGGTGTAACTCCAGGTGGTCCCGGTTCAGGGCGCCAATCAATTCCCCGATAATCCAGTTTGCCGCCATCCTGGCGTCCACACCGGCATGCGTTGCGGTGCGCTCGTAGAAATCAGCCAGTGCCCGTTCCGAGGTCAGCTGTGCAGCCTCCCGCTCCGGCAGGCCGAATTCATGCGTAAATCGATCACACCTGGCGTCCGGCAATTCCGGCATCGCGGCACGGATTTCCTGCAGCAGTTCCGGCCGGACCTCCACCGGCAGCAGGTCAGGGTCGGGAAAATAGCGGTAGTCAAAGGCTTCTTCCTTGCTGCGCAGAGGCCGGGTTTCATCCAGGTCCGAGTCATACAGCCTGGTTTCCTGAAGCACGCGGTCACCACGCTCAAGCAAGTCCTGCTGACGGGCGATTTCGTATTCTATGGCCAGCTCCACGAACCGGAATGAATTGAGATTCTTTATCTCGGCCCGCGTGCCCAGTTCCCGCGCGCCGTGCGGGCGCAGCGACACATTGGCATCGCACCGGAACGACCCTTCCTGCATGTTGCCATCAGAGATTCCCAGGTAGCGGACCAGGGCATGGACCTTGCGCATGTAGGCCACGGCTTCCTGCGCGGAGCGCATATCCGGTTCCGATACCACCTCAATGAGCGGCGTGCCGGCGCGGTTCAAATCGATGCCGGAGAGCCCCTTGAAACCCTCATGCAGGGACTTGCCTGCGTCCTCCTCAAGGTGGGCGCGGGTGACACGAATGGCTTTGTTTGTCCCATCCGGCATGCGCAATTCAATGGTCCCGCGCGCGACTATGGGCAGCTCGAACTGGCTGATCTGGTAACCCTTGGGCAGGTCCGGGTAGAAGTAATTCTTGCGCGCAAATACGGATCGGGGTGCGATCTCCGCCTGGATGGCCAGCCCGAAGCTGATGGCCATGCGCACGGCGGCCTCATTCAATACCGGCAAAATGCCGGGCATCGCCAGATCCACTGCACAGGCCTGCGCATTCGGTGCGGCGCCAAAGGCGGTGGCTGCGCCGGAAAACAACTTGCTGCGTGTGGCGAGCTGAATGTGCAGCTCCAGCCCAATGACTGTCTCCCAGCGCGTGTTCAAGCCGGATCTCCCGGCGTGCGCTGGTGCCAGTCAGTCAATTGCTGGAATGCATGCGCCGCTTGCAGGATGCGCTCCTCGCAGAAGTAATCTCCGATCAGCTGCATGCCGACCGGCAATCCGCCCAGCATGCCTGCCGGAATGGAAATGGCCGGGAGCCCGGCCAGATTCACGGACACGGTGTAGATGTCAGAGAGATACATGCCGACCGGATCATCGCTGCGTTCCCCGATTGGGAAGGCGGTGCCGGGAACCGTGGGTCCGGCGATCAAGTCCACCTCGCGCAATACCGATTTGAATTCGTCCCGGATCAGGCGCCGCACCTTCTGGGCGCGCAGGTAATAGGCATCGTAGTATCCGGCCGACAGTACATAGGTTCCAATCATGATCCGGCGCCGGACCTCGCTGCCAAATCCTTCCGCCCGCGAGCGGCAATACAGGTCCATCACGTCATGCGGGTTCCCGCAACGATAGCCGTAGCGAACGCCATCAAATCGCGACAGATTCGAGGACGCCTCCGCCGGGGCCACCACGTAATAGGCCGGAATGGACAGGTGGCTGCTGGGCAGTGACACTTCCTTGAGAATCGCACCCGCGTTTTCCAGTTCCCGCAGCGCTGCCATGACCACGGCGCGGATGCCCGGGTCCAGATCCTTCTGGAAGTATTCCATCGGTAACCCGATGCGCAGGCCCTTGATATCTCCCGGCAGGTTCGCGGCATAATCCCGCGGCGGCCTTTGGACGGAGGTGGAATCCCTGGGGTCAAAACCGGCCATGGCCGTGAGAAGATGCGCGGCATCCAGCGCACTGCGGGCCATGGGGCCGCCCTGGTCCAGGCTTGAGGCGAACGCCACCATGCCGTAGCGGGACACCAGTCCGTACGTGGGCTTGAGGCCGGTGATACCGCACATTGCCGCCGGTTGGCGAATGGAGCCGCCGGTATCCGTGCCCAGGGCAGCGGGGACTATGCCGGCGGCCACGGCGCAAGCGGAGCCACCGGACGATCCGCCGGGTACCAGGCGGGGATCCCACGGATTTCGGCACGGGCCGTACCAACTGTGCTCGGTGGAAGAGCCCATGGCAAACTCATCCATGTTGGTCTTGCCGATCATGACTGTACCCGCAGCCTGCAGCCGCTCCACCGCCGTGGCGGTGTACGGGGCGATGAAATTGTCCAGCATGCGTGAGCCGCAGGAAGTGCGGACGCCCGCGGTGCAAAAAATGTCCTTGTAGGCGATAGGTATGCCGGTCAGGACGGTTCCTTCGCCCCTGGCCAGCCGCAGATCCGCCGCCCGGGCCTGATCCAGCGCCTGCTCCGGAGTCAGGGTAATAAAGCAGTTCAGGCGCTGTTGCAGTGGCTCCGCCTGTTGCAGGCACTGGCGTGTCAGTTCCACGCTGCTCAGTTCCCGGCGCCGCAGCAGCCGCGCCAGATCGGCTATGGAATCCACTCGCATGCAGGTTCGGAAACGGGGATCGCGCGGCCGGGGCGGGGCCGTTGCGCTACTCGATCACCCGGGGCACCAGGTACAGGCCGGCCTCCACAGCCGGCGCGATAGCCTGGAATACCTCGCGCTGGTCTGTCTCGGTCACGATGTCCGGGCGCAGGCGGGCAGTTATCTCCAACGGGTGTGAAAGCGGCTCTATTGAGGTGATATCGGCGCCTTGCAGGTGCGCCACGAGTTCCAAAATGCCATTCAATTCCGCTTGCAGGGCAGTCGCCTGATCGGGCGCCAACGCCAGTCGCGCGAGGCGCGCCACCTGTTCCACCGCGGATCTATCGAGAGACATGAAGTGGGTCCGGTTTCCTGTTGAATTGCGGGAAATTTATCACACTCGGTGTCTTGCCCAAAGGCGAAGCGACTGTTACATTAGCACCCTTAACTAACTGATCTTGCAGGAGTTTGAGATCGCTCGCCACCATGTGGTCAAGCGACACTTCGGTACCCAGCGCAATCCGGTGTTTGGCAAACGCACCAGACGGGACGATTTATTCGCACCGGGCCGCCATCTTATCGACGTACATCCACGACCGCATCACTGACTTCCAGGACTGACTGCTGCATGTTGAATCGAATTCGCGGTTTTTTTTCCAACGATCTTTCCATTGATCTGGGCACGGCCAACACGCTCATTTATGTGCGCGGCAAAGGCATCGTGTTGAATGAGCCATCAGTGGTTGCCATTCGCAAGGACGGTGACACCATTAATGCCAAATCCATTGTCGCCGTCGGCGCCGAAGCCAAGCGCATGGTGGGGCGCACGCCGGGGCACATCACCGCCATCCGTCCGCTCAAGGACGGCGTCATCGCCAACTTTACCGTCACGGAAAAGATGTTGCAGTATTTCATACACGCGGTGCATGGCGGAGCCTTTTTTCGGCCCAGCCCGCGCGTGCTGGTCGCCGTTCCCTGCGGCTCCACGCAGGTGGAACGCCGGGCCATCAAAGAGTCCGCAGAGGGTGCCGGCGCCCGCACGGTGCATCTGATTGAGGAGCCGATGGCCGCGGCCATCGGCGCCGGCATGCCAGTGAGCGATCCGCGCGGTTCCATGGTGCTGGATATTGGCGGCGGCACGACGGAAGTCGCGGTAATTTCACTGAACGGAATTGTCTATTCCGACTCCGTGCGCATCGGTGGCGATCGTTTTGACGAGGCCATCATCAATTATGTGCGCCGTAACTATGGCACGCTCATCGGCGAGGCGACCGCAGAGCGGATCAAGCACGAAATCGGATGCGCATTCCCCGGCAATGAGGTGCGCGAGCTGGAGGTACGCGGCCGCAACCTGGCGGAGGGAATTCCGCGCAGTTTCACGTTGAACAGCAATGAGATCCTCGAGGCATTACAGGAACCATTGAGCGGCATCGTGGATGCAGTCAAGAAGGCGCTGGAGAAGACGCCCCCCGAGCTCGGTTCGGACGTCGCCGAACGCGGCATGGTGCTGACCGGCGGCGGCGCGTTATTGCGCGACCTGGATCGGCTGTTGATGGAAGAGACCGGCTTGCCGGTGATTGTCGCAGACGATCCTTTGACGTGCGTGGCGCGTGGAGGCGGTCGCTACCTGGAAATGATGGATGAGTACGGCACGGACATATTGACGGTTGAATAGGGGCGGCCGGATCAAATGGCAACCCGCCGTCGCGGCGCGCATGCAACACATGGGTATCACCGGGGACTGAGCCATTAAGACACTGTATCTAAGGGGACCATCTGCAACCGCGCGCATTGTCGTCGCCATCGTGGTTTCCGTTTCCCTGATGGTGGCGGACCATCGCTACGGCCACCTGGAGTCGCTGCGATCCGCGCTGAGTACGCTGGTCTATCCGCTGCAGTACCTGGTCAATCTCCCTGCTGCAGCACTGCACCGCATGTCCGATTCGCTGGTTACACACGAATCCCTGATCCGGGAAAACACCCGACTCAAGGAGGAGCAACTCATGCAGGGGTCGCGGCTGCAGCGCTTCGCGGTCCTGGAACAGGAAAACCAGCGCCTGCGGGAACTGCTTGAGTCATCCATGCAACGGCGTGAGCGCGTGTTGGTGGCGGAATTGCTGGCCGTGGAGCTGGAGCCGTTCCGGCGCCAGGTAGTCATTAACAAGGGGCAACGTGATGGCGCGTTTTACGGCCAGCCGGTCGTGGACGTGGGGGGAATCATGGGGCAGATCGTGCATGTGGGTCCATTTTCCAGCACGGTGTTGTTAATCACTGATCCCAGTCATGCGCTGCCGGTGCAACTGAATCGCAATGGCTTGCGCGCCATCGCCGTGGGCACCGGCCAGGACGGCGTATTGCTGTTGGAGCATCTGCCGAGCAACGCCGATATCCAGCGCGGCGACCTGGTGGTTTCGTCCGGACTCGGTCGCCGTTTCCCAAGTGGTTACCCGGTGGGCGTGGTTGAAGACATTCGCATGGAACCTTCGGAACCTTTTGCCAAGGTGACGGTAAAACCCAGTGCGCGGCCCGGACAAAGTCGCGAGGTTCTGCTGGTGTGGCCGTTTGATACCGCCAGCGATTCATCCCTGGGCCTCGCGGATCTGGCAGCGAACCCTTGAACCGGGCGATTCGATCCGGCGTTGCACACCACCCGGCTTCCGGGCGCTGGGTCATTGCGGCCAGTTTTGTCGTGGCGTTTCTGCTTACGGCGATGCCGTTACCGGCCTGGGCGCTGACCTGGCGCCCGGAATGGGTTGCCTTGGTGCTGATGTATTGGTGCATGGCCCTGCCGGATCGCGTCGGCGTCGGAATTGCCTGGATGCTGGGGCTGTTGCTCGACGTGCAGCAAGGCACGGTATTGGGACAACATGCCCTCGGGCTGGCGCTGGTGGCCTACGTCACACTGCAATCCCATCAGCGTGTGCGCGTTTTTCCGTTGAAGCAGCAGGCGCTGGTCGTGTGTGCTTACCTGCTGCTGTTTGAGTTTGTCACCCTGTGGATCCGGGGCATGATGGGTACGCCGCCGCATCATTGGAGTTTCTGGATGCCCGCGTTTACCAGCATGGTGCTCTGGCCGTGGCTGTTTATCATTC
>CAYMXG010000016.1:0-18371 GCA_964394115.1 uncultured Enterobacteriaceae bacterium
CGTTTCCACAGATTGTCTGTACCCAGGCCCTGTACAACGTCATTGGCACGGAACGTTACGGCAACGTCCCGGATCAGCTCATCCGCTATGTGCTCGGCAGTTTCGGCAAGCCGACTGCGCCCGTGGACCCGGACGTGCAGGACCGAATCCTGTCGCGGTTGCGGGCGCAGGAGATCGCCGCTGAACCGCCGCCGCTGGCACCGGCGGAACTGCGCAAGCGCTTTGCCACGGGTATCTCCGACGAGGAATTCCTGCTGCGGGCTGTCATGCCGGCATCCCAGGTGGACGCCATGATTGCGAACGGGCCCGCGGCGCGGCACTACAATCCGGACACGCGTCCGGTGCAAAAACTGCTGCGTGAAATCGCCAGGCGCCCGGCCACCTCTGATCTCGTCATCGACAAGCCCGGTTTCAGGCTCGCGCTGCACCGCACTGCTTCGACGCGGCCGGATCATGCCGGTTAAGTCCCGCCGCCGTTCCCGTGCGGCCGTTGTTTCCAGGACGCTTCGCCGGCGGCTCCTGGATATGCGCGGTGTCGTCTGCGACATGGATGGCACGCTGGTACTTGGAGACCGGCACAACCACGGTTTGTCGCCACTGCCCGGGGCGCTGGATTTCATCGCCTGGTTGCAGGAGCGCGAACTACCTTTTGTGCTGTTCACCAATGGCACCACGCGTACGCCGCGGCAGTATGCCCGCATGTTGCGCGCGCTGGGTTTTGATTTGACCGGCGCCAACGTCATGACGCCGGCCAGCAGCGCGGTGGACGTATTCCTGCGGCGCGGCCACCGGCGCGTGCTGGTGCTGGGTGGCGCCGGCTTGAAGCAACCGTTGCGGGAAGCGGGTATCGACATTGCGGTGCCTGGAGATCCAGAGCCGGTGGATGCTGTCCTGGCGGGCTGGTTCCGTGAATTCACCATGGACGATCTGGAGGCCGCGGTGCACGCCGTCTGGAATGGGGCGCGCTTGTACAGCTGTTCGCAAAGTCTGTATTTCGCCACCGCGCAGGGCCGGGCGCTCGGCACCTCGCGCGCCATTACCGCGATGATCCGGGATCTGACCGGTTGCCGCGTGAGCATCGTGGGCAAGCCCTCCCTGGATGCCCTGAACAGCGCCGCGCGCCGGCTCGGCGTGGGGCGCCGTTCCCTGGCCGTGATCGGGGACGATCCGGGGCTGGAGGTGGCCATGGCCCATCGCGGGAAATGCCTGGCCATCGCGGTGCACACAGGGATCGGTGACGGCGCGGTATTTTCCACCCTGCCGCGGAACCAGCGCCCCCACCTCACCGTGCCCGGCATCGCCGAACTGCTGCGCCTGTGCCAGAATCTGCGCTGACCCGGAAGGATGACACGCATGAATGTCAGCAAGCTTGTGGCCATTGATTTCCACACCCACGCAGAGGTTTCCTGCCGGCAACCGGCGGATGATTTCGCCCCGGAATTCGACGCGGCCATGCTCAAGTATTTCAAGTCCGGCGCGGTGCCGACCATTGCCGAGACCATCAGTTACTACCGCGAACGCAACATCGGACTGGTGATGTTCACGGTGGACACGGAATTTGAAATGGGCCGGCGCCGCATCCCGAATGAGGAAGTAATCGAAGCGGCGGCGGGCAACGCCGACATGATGGTGGCCTTTGCCAGCGTCGATCCGCACAAGGGCAAGATGGGCGTGCGCGAGGCGCGGCGGCTGATCGAGGACTACAAGGTCGGTGGCTTCAAATTTCATCCCACCTGCCAGGGGTTTTTCCCCAATGACCGACTCGCCTATCCCCTGTATGAACTCATCGCCGCCCACAAGCTGCCGGCCGTGTTTCACAGCGGCCATTCCGGCGTCGGCACCGGACTGCCCGGCGGCGGCGGGCTGCGCCTCAAGTATTCCAATCCCATGCACCTGGACGACGTGGCCGCGGATTTCCCGGACATGAAGATCATCATCGCGCATCCGTCCTGGCCATGGCAGGACGAGGCCTTGTCCGTGTGCCTGCACAAGACGAATGTATACATAGACCTGTCCGGCTGGTCGCCGAAGTATTTTTCACCCCAGTTGATCCAGTACGCGAACACGCAACTGAAGCACAAGATGCTGTTCGGCACCGATTACCCGCTCATCACCCCGGATCGCTGGCTGAAGGATTTTGCCGAGGCCGGGTTTCGACCCGAGGTGCAGCCGCTCATCCTCAAGGAAAACGCCTGCCGTCTGCTCGGACTGGGATAGCCGCGCCGGGCGCCGTCGCGCCCGTTTATATTCACAACTGATCGGGATCGTCCTTGCGACGACCCTGCCCGCAGCGATGGCAGGCGTTATATGGTCAGCAGTTTCTGCAGGTCAGCTGCGGCCTGCTGCAATGCCGGCAGGCAGTCCTTGATGATCTTTTCCTTCGGCACCGTGACCGCGTGATTGGTGATGTTCACGGCGGCGGCGACGCTGCCGTGGTTGTTGAATACAGGCACGCCCAGTGTGCGCATGCCTTCATGAAGTTCCCGGTCCACGAACGCATAGCCCTGTTTGCGGATGCGCTCCAGTTCCGCGCGCAATGCAGTCTTGCTGGTGAGGGAGAAACTGGTCAGCGGTTTCAGTTCCAGGCGCGCCAGGTAGGCGTTCAATTCCTCCTCGGGAAGGAAGGCGAGGATCGCGCGGCCGACGGCGGTGTAGGCGGCGGGGATGCGGGCGCCGACGTGCACATTCACCATGACGATGCCGCGCGGCCCCGTGTGCGCGACATTTACCATGTCATCCTTGTCCAGGACGCCCATGTTGCAGGATTCGCCGGTCTGCTCGGTGACGCGGTCGACGATGGGGCGTGCGGTCAGCGAGAGTGGGGCGGACGCCATGAACGCGTAACCCAGTTCCAGGATCTTCGGCGTCAGGCTGAAGAGGCGCTGGTCCTTTCTCACGTATCCCAGTTCCGCCAGCGTGAGGAGAAACCGGCGCGCCCCGGCGCGGGTCAGTCCGGTGCGCTTGGCCACCTGCGTCAGCGTCATTTGCGGGTTCTGCATGTCGAAGGCGCGGATGACACCGAGACCCCGGGCCAGGGAACTGACAAAGTCCCGCATCTCGGCGGACTTTTCTGCGCCCGGCTCGGCGAATTCGTCGCGTTCCGGTCCTTTCATTTCGATGACATCGTGTTTGGCTGACATGGCCATGGCCTCGATTGGTAACCCCACGTAATACTCTCTGCCCGCAGCTTGAAACGCAGGCACCGAATAAGGATACTGGCACACCGGAGCTTTTCAAACAAAAGTTCGGTATATGTACATTGGGACGACGGCGGTGTCAATGGTGAGGACTGGTCCAAGCCGGGCATATTCCCCTGCGCCGGGTCCCCGATACATATATGTGTAATATCCCGCCACCTTCCGGAGATACGTGGAGTCCGACATGGCTGATAAGAATCCCCAGTGGGGAAAAAACGTTCTGGTTGAATTTGATGCCGGCATTGCCTGGGTGACATTGAACCGTCCCGAGAAACGCAATGCCATGACTCCGGCCATGAACGAGGAAATGGTGCGGGTGATCCAGGCGCTGGCCACCGATGATCATTGTGGCGTACTGGTGCTGACCGGTGCCGGAGATTCCTTCGCTGCGGGCATGGACCTGGACGAGTATTTCCGGCGCGTGGAAAACCAGCCCGATACCACGCTGCTCGACGTCCGGCGCACCAACGAGGAATGGCAATGGCGGCGTCTGCGTGATTATCCCAAGCCGACCATTGCCATGGTGAACGGCTGGTGCTTCGGCGGCGCCTTTGGTCCGATGGTGGCCTGTGACCTGGCCATTGCCGCACACGAGGCGGTGTTCGGGCTGTCGGAGATCAACTGGGGCATCATCCCCGCGGGTAATGCGGCCAAGGCCGCGGCCGAGACCATGGGCTACCGCAATGCGCTGTATTACGCCATGACCGGCGAATCCTTTGACGGCAGGCAGGCCGCCGCCATGGGCCTGGTGAACGAGTCCGTTCCGCGAAGCCAGTTGCGCAAGCGCACGCGGGCACTGGCCAGGGTGCTGCTGGAGAAGAATCCGACCGTGCTGCGGGGCACGAAGGTCGCGATGAAGCGCATCCGCTACATGGATTGGGACGTGTCGGCAGATTACCTCTACGCCAAGTTCGGCGAGGCGATGCACCTTGGCGCCAACCAGAATCGCAAGGAGGCGGTAAAGGCCTTCCTGGACGACAAGGCATACCGGCCCGGGCTGGAAACCTTCAAGGGCAAGAAAAAGGTCCCGCGCCGCAAACCGCGCCGTTGATTGCGGCAGCGTTGTTGCAGTCTTCGTGCCCATTTCCGTTTGCCACGGCGGTACTCATCAGGAACCGTGGCCTATGACAAAGTTGGCCAACCCAGGCGTCATGACGGATCCTTCGGCGTTGGATTGATCCCCGGGCTGACCGCAACGAGGTGACCCATGCCACTGACCAGAATGGAACACTATCTCGTGTTGACCGATGACGTGCGCGCGACACGGGATTTCTACGTGGATGTGCTCGGAATGAACGAGGGCTTTCGTCCACCGATGGAATTTCCCGGTTACTGGCTGTACGTGGACGGCACACCCTGCATTCATATCGGGGATAGGGACGCATACGAAAGGCATGGGGACAGGACCGGGTTGAGCGTTTCACGGCGCGCACCGGGAACCGGGCCGGTGGATCATATCGCTTTCAACGCAACGGACCATGAAGCGATGGTGGCGCTGCTCGAGGGGAGGGGCATCGCCTATGGCCGCAACGCCGTTCCGGACATCGGCTTGCGGCAGATCTTTCTGCACGATCCCAACGGCGTGAAAATTGAATTGAATTACATGAACCCCAAGATATGAACCACGGCGGGAGGAACTGACATGGGCTTGGTCGGTAGAGCAACTCGCAAACGGCAGGCGCCGGAACTGGTGGCGTCCTATTGGACGCTGGCGGGCGGGGCATACCCGCACACGGACCGCGAATACAGCAAGTTCGATTTTCGCCAGCGGGTCGAGGCCGCGGCGCGCGTGGGATTTCGCGGCGTCGGCATCTGGCATGCGGACCTGGTCCATTCCCTGGAGCGCTACAACCTCACCCAAATGAAACTCATCCTGGATGACAACGGCATGCAGCATGTGGAACTGGAGTTCCTCACGGACTGGTTCCTGGACGGGGAGCGCAGGACAAAGTCCGATGCGACCCGGCGCCTGCTGATGGATGCGGCAGAGGTGTTCGAGGCTCACCACATCAAGGTCGGCGATTTCTACAACACACCCTGTCCCATGTCGCGGCTCATTGATTCATTTGCTGCCTTGTGCGCCGAGGCCGGGCGGCGCGGGACCAGCATCCTGTTTGAATTGATGCCGTTCGCCACCATCCACACGCTGGACGATACGCTGACTCTGCTCAATGGTGTCGGGGCGGACAACGGCGGCGTGATCCTGGATCTATGGCACGTGGTCAAACTCGGCATTCCTTACGAACATGTCCGTCGCATCCCCCTTTCCTTCCTCAAAGGCGTCGAAATCAATGACGGCTACCTGAAGAACCTCCCCGATTTTGTGGACGAAACCACCAATCACCGCAAGCTTTGCGGCGAGGGAGAATTTGATATCCGGGGATTTATTGCAGTGATGCTGGATCACGGTTACACCGGACCCTGGGGGATCGAGGTGTTGAATGCCGAAATCCGCGAATGGCCGTTACAAAAGTTGGTGCGTCGAGCCTGGGAGTCGACCATCGATCAATTCGACAAGTAGTTTTCGAGCGCAGCCCGGATCAGGCAACTATCGTAATCCCTTGAAAGCCGCGCCCCGCGGGCATTTGCACAAGGTGTCGCAGTAAGGACACAGCACGTGTTGTGCCATTGCTGCGTTTTGCAGAGAAACATCACATCGACTATACTGATAAGCAGTACAAAAGTTCGACATACGAACTGTCATCGAGAGCACAAAAACATAAGATTCCCGGGGGGGAACTGTCATGAAAAATTACGCCATCAGTGTTCGTGGTGCCCTGCGAGCGTTCATTGCAATGCTCGGCCTTGGTGTTCTGTTACCGGCAACTGCCGCCGAACTCGAAGAAGTCGTGGTCACTGCGCAGAAAGTCATCCAGAACGTGCAGGACGTGCCCATCGCGATCACTGCATTTACCAGCGAGGAGATCCAGACCAAGGGGCTCACCGACCTGACGCATCTGTCGGCGCTCACACCGAACGTGAACCTGGATGGCGGCTCGCCGTTTTCTGGCGACAGCTCGGTGCTCTCGGCCTCGATCCGCGGCATCGGCCAGGACGATTTCGCATTCAACCTCGATCCCGGTGTCGGCGTGTACGTCGACGGCGTCTACCTCGCGCGCACCATCGGCGCGAACCAGAACCTGCTCGATGTTGAACGCATCGAGATCGCGAAGGGGCCGCAGGGCACGCTGTCCGGCCGTAATACCATCGGCGGCGCAGTCAATATCGTCACGCATACCCCTGGCAACGAGTTCAAGTTTTCCGGACAGGCGACGCTCGGCAACTACGAGCGCCGTGATGTCCAGTTGATGGTGGATGCACCGATTACCGATCGCATCCTGAGCACAGTGAGCATTTCGACGCAGACGCGGGAAGGCTGGACGGACATCGAGCCGTATCCGGCCGGTTCTTCGATTGGCATGAATGCCTTCAAGGTGATGGGCCAGTCAGACATGCCGAAGGCCTCGGAGACCGAAGGGTCGGCCCACGATGGCGGCAAGGATGTCCAGGCGATGCGTGGCAAGATTCTGTTCAACGTGTCGGACACCGTCAACGTGACACTGGGCGGTGACTACACGCACCAGGATCAGTCGGGCCTGGCGAACACCGTGAGGGGCGTTTTCGGGACCAACCAGGACACGTACCTCAACCCGAACAGCCCGGAGGCCGGACTGCTGTTTGCCGGCCCGTTGATGGGCAATTTCTACAACATGTGCATCACGACGCCGTCTGCTGCGCTCGCCGCGGGTCCGTTCAATACAACCAACGGGCTCTGCGGTCCGCTGGGCGTGGGTACATGGAACTCCGCTGCTGGCCGCTTCCGCGGGAACGGGTTCACCGGCGGTGTGCCGGCGCTTGGCGGCAACGGTGCAGTCGGCGTCCCGAACGCGGTGCTGAACAATCTCGTGGCCGATCTCGGCGGTGTCGCGCAGCCCAACGGCTCCTTCCTGCTCCCGGGTGGCGGTGTTGTGAAGCTGGGTGCCGCGGGCGATCCCCACGGCGGCAGCGTCATTTACCCGGGCCAGACGCCGCGTCTGTATTGGGACCTTGCCAACACCAATACGGGCAGCAAGGACAAGACCTTCGCGAATGGTCCGAGTTTTGCGAAGTACGACAACTGGGGCGCCTCGTTCACCATCGACTGGGATATCCGGGATGACATGACGCTCAAGTCGATCACGGGCTACCGGGGTATCGATTGGCAGGTGGGCACGGACCTCGACGGTATGCCTGAATCCATACAGGAGGTCACGGACCACCAGGAGCAGGACCAGTGGTCGCAGGAGTTCCAGCTCACCGGCAAGGCATTTGATGACCGCCTTGATTATGTGCTGGGCCTCTACTACTTCACGGAAGAGGGCTTTGTGCACGATTTCGTGCCTTTCGACACGGCCTATCTCTGGATCTACGACTACAAGAACGACGTCCACACGGATTCGTACGCGGGTTACATGAATCTGCACTACAAAGTCACCGACGCCTTGGGATTGACCTTCGGCTTCCGCTATTCGGAGGAAAAGAAGGATTTCGAGGGTGGCCAGGGTGACCTCAACGGCTTCAGCTACAAGATATCCGGTTGCCTAGACCCGGCGGCCGATGCCAATACGTTCCCGGCCTTCGGCTTCCTGCCGCCCGGCCTCACGTGCCAGCAGATCCTCGGGTTCCCGGATCCGACCAATCCGCTGCGCTACTTCCCGGCGGGGAAGGACAAACAGTCGTGGAGCGATTTTTCGCCCACGGCCGGTCTCCAGTACCACTTCAACGACGACATCATGGGCTATTTCAGCTACTCGGAAGGCTTCAAGTCCGGTGGCTGGACCACCCGCCTGTCGCAGCCGATCCCGGACTCCGATTTGGCGACGTTCGACCCGGAGCACAACACGGCCTACGAGATCGGCGTGAAGTCGGAATGGCTTGACAGCCGCGTGCGGGCGAACATCGCCGGTTTCTACAATGACTACAAGGACATCCAGATCAACGTCCAGCAGGGTCCGTCGCCGGTCTACCAGAACGCGGGAGATGCCGACATCTGGGGCTTCGAACTGGAAGTGCAGTCGGTGTGGGAGAACGGCTTTGCCCTGGATGGGGCCGTGGGCTTCATGGACGCCGAGTACACCGATCTGAACGAGTGTCTGCTCTACAACGCCGTGGACCCGGACGGCCCCGGCGGCCCCGCGCCGCCAGCCTGCGTGGAGGCGAACGGCTCGTCCGTCGACCCGAACTTCGGCGGATTCACCGACGAGAACGAGTTGCCGAAGACGCCGGAGTGGAAGTTCACGATCAGCCCGAGCTACGAGATGGCGCTGGGTAACGGCTCGACCGTGCTGTTCCTGCTTGATTACACGCACACGTCGCACCTGCAGAACACGGCTCCCAACACGCCATTGCTGGAGCGGGAGTCGACCGATCTGGTCAACATAAGCGCCCACTGGACGCCGCAGCAGAACGGGAAGTACGTGTTTTCCCTGGGGGCGACGAACCTCACCGACGAACGCTACCTGACCGTCGGCTCGACCAACCCGGCGGCCGGCGAGATCGTGGGCTCTTACAGCGCGCCGCGCATGTGGTACGGGTCGATAAGGGTGAATTTCGACTGATAATTTCGGGCGACAGGTTCGCCCGATGCAGTCGCCAATCGAACCGCCGGCCACAAGCCGGCGGTTTTTTTTATGTACAGGGATGTACTGTACGCCGCGAGCGCAGGAAGCGCAGGAGCGGCGTTGCCAAGGCCATGCATGCCGCATGTGTCGGGAGCACACACGCGGTAATGTACAGGGATGTACTGGCAGAAAACCGCTCCCTGCGTTTTCTGCACTTCCGCCGTCCATGGCGGTCGTATACCGCGTGTGCAGGAGCACACACGCGGTAATGTACAGGGATGTACTGGCAGAAAACCGCTCCCTGCGTTTTCTGCACTTCCGCCGTCCATGGCGGTCGTATACCGCGTGTGCAGGAGCACACACGCGGCGGGGCCACGAAAATAATTGCCGCCGGTTTGGGTGGCTCGCATCATCATTGGCACTTTCCTCGTGTCCTTATCCGGTGGATGATGGCCCTTTCCGATTTGCGTCACATCTGGTTCAGGGGAACTGTGAGAACGGGAAATCTATTGCGGCTATGCCGGGTGTCGCTCGTCATAAAGGCGGCGCTGCTCGCATCTGCCTGTGATCGCAGCGAACAGCCGGCGGTGCAGACCGAGCGCAGCGCCGCGCCTGAAAGCCGGCAGCCCGCGCCGGTCATGCCGCGCCCCCCGGAACTGAAGGCGCTGCCGTTAACACTGGAACAGGGCGCCGCCCTGTACGGCGCGCGCTGCGGAAACTGTCACGGGCTCAATGCCGTCTCGGGCGGCACCATTCCTGACCTGCGCTACATGGCCATGGAAACCCATGGGATGTTCAATGACATCGTGCTGGGTGGCAGCCGGGCCGGCAACGGCATGCCCGGGTTTGCAGACGTCATGTCCGAGTTCGATGCCAACGCCGTGCAGGCCTATATAATCAGTCGTGCCCGGGAAGCTTACGGAACCGACTAACATCATGTTTTCAGGAATTTCGCGCCGCCATGTCCTGGCCTCACTGGCCCGTTTCCTCCCGTTGGCGCTGTGTTCCGGATCCGTGGCGCAGGTTCTGCGAGCCGCCGAGTCGGGGACAGACGCTGCGCCGGCACAGGCCCTGCTGCCGTCGGTACTGCGTGAATTGTTCCCGCACGCCGGGCTCGGGGATGATTTCTACGCCGAGATGGCCGGGGCCCTGTGGCGGCAAATCCTTGCCGATCCGAAGCTGGCGCGGGAAGTGGGATCCGGACTCGCACAACTGGCCACGTGCTGCAGCGGCGGCTGGGAACATGCCGGCCGGGACGCGCGTGTCGCCGCACTCACGGGTGTGCAGGGCGAGACATTCTTCCAGGCATTGCGCGATTCAGCGGTTCCATTGATCTACCGTGACCCGCGGGTGTGGGAGCGGATTGGCTACGGTGGCAATGCCCTGGCCCAGGGCGGTTATCTCACCCGCGGTTTTGATCAGATCGACTGGTTGCCGGGGGTGCAGCCGTGAGTCCCGGCCCCGCGAAATTTGGTCTTGATGACGATTCGGTCGTTGTGGTGATCGGTTCCGGCGCCGGCGGCGGAACCTTGTCGCGTCGGCTCGCCGAGCGTGGTGTCAAGGTGGTGTGCCTGGAGGCCGGACCGCGCCTCACGCCGGGCGACATCGTCAATGACGAGGCCGCCATGTTTCCGCGTATCACCTGGCTGGATGAACGCATTGGCCAGGGGGACGCACCCGCCGCATTTCCCACGTGGAACTGCAAGACCGTGGGTGGCACCACCATGCACTGGACCGCGGCTGCGCCACGGATCCAGCCCCATGAGTTCAAGGCCCGCACCACCTATGGAGACATTGCGGATACCAGCCTCGCCGACTGGCCGCTGACCAGTGTGGACCTCGCCCCTTATTACGACCAGGCCGAGGACCTGATGGGTGTGACCGGCAGTCACGGCATTCCACCGCTGCCCGGCAATGCCAATTACAAGGTGCTGGCGGCTGGCGCGCAGCGCGTGGGTTATCGCGACGTGGACACCAACACGCTGGCCATCAATCCCGTGCCGCGGGATGGCCGCGCCGCCTGCCAGCAACTTGGCTTTTGCACCAGCGGCTGCGCCACCGGCGCCAAGTGGTCAACGCTGTATACCGAGATCCCCAGGGCGGAGCAGACCGGAAATTTTGAACTGCGTCCCGAATGCATGGCGGTGCGCGTCCTGAATGAACAAGGCCGCCATGTGACCGGCGTTCGCTACCGCGATGCCGCCGGGAAGGAGCATGAACAAAAGGCCCGCGTGGTGTGCGTGGCGGGCAACGCGGTGGAAACCACGCGCCTGCTGCTCAACTCGGGGACCACCCCGGCGGGCCTCGCCAACAGCAGCGACGAATTGGGCCGCAATTACATGAGACACGTGATGGCTGCCGTGATCGCGCTGATGCCGGGCGCGGTCAACATGCACAAGGGCGCCCAGGTGGCGGGGGTCATACGTGACGAGACCCGGCACGATCCGGGCCGCGGATTCAGCGGCGGATACCTGATGCATACGCTCATGTTCACCCCGGAGACGCTGGCGCGATGGTTGCTGCCCGGGGGGGGCTGGGGAGAACGCCTGACCCGGGCGCTAGATCGGTACCGTGACATGGCCGCTTTGCTGGTCATGGGTGAGGATCTGCCGCGTTCCGACAGCCGCATCACGTTGCATGAGAGCCGCCGCGACCAGCACGGGTTGCCGGTGCCCGTGGTCACGTATCATCACCATCCCAATTCCCTGGCACTGCGGAACCACTCCGTGAAATCGGCCGAAAGGCTCTACCGCTCGCTGGGCGCCGACGAGATTTTCAACATCGTGGATGTCTTTCCTGCCACGCATAACATGGGCACCGCGCGTATGGGTGACGACCCGCACCGCAGTGTCTGCAATTCCTGGGGCCAGACCCACGATATCGCCAACCTGTTCGTCAGTGACGGCAGTGTCTTCGCCAGCGCAGGTTGCGAGAATCCCACGCTTACCATTGCCGCGCTGGCATTGCGCCAGGGGGATTACCTGGCCGAACAACTGGGATCCGGGAAGCTGTGATGCAGCGCCCACAGCCGATGTCAGCCGGGATCCACACAGCATGAATCAGCAGGTAAAGGCGCCTGAATCTTCGGCGGAGGTATTTCTCGATACCCTGGTAAAGCTCGGTATTCGTCACGTCTTTGCCAACGCGGGGACGGATTTTGCGCCGGTGATTGAGGCCATGCTGGCGGCCCGGGCGGCCGGGCGACCGCTGCCGCAATTTCACACCATTCCCCACGAGAACCTCGCCGTCTCCATGGCCCATGGTTACTACCTTGCCTGCGGCGAGCCCGCTGCCGCGATGGTGCATGTCACCGTCGGCACGGCCAATGCCTTGTGCGGGATCATGAATGCGTCCCGGGACCAGGTGCCGCTGCTGCTGTTTGCCGGGCGCACACCGAGCACCGAATCCGGGCATGCCGGCTCTCGCAACGCCAACATCCATTGGGGCCAGGACAGTTTCGACCAGGGTGGAATGCTGCGCGAATATGTGAAATGGGATTACGAACTGCGCGCCGGGCAGCCGGTGGATGTAGTCGTGAGCCGTGCTCTGGATATCGCCATGAGCGAGCCGCGCGGTCCGGTGTACCTGACCCTGCCGCGGGAACTGCTGGGTGATCCCGCACCCGGCGGGCACGGCGAACTGCGGCTGCGCAAGGCGGGGGCGGTTCCCGCCGTACCCGATGCCGCCGCCATGGCACAGGCGGCGGAGTGGATCCGGAGCGCCCGTTTCCCGCTCATTATTACCGCCAGCAGCGGCCGCCGGCCGGAGAATGTCGCCCTGTTGTCCGAGCTGGCACTGCGCTTCGGTATTGCCGTGGCCACCCCGGGCGAACCTGGCGCGCGCGATGTCAACATTTCTTCCACCCATCCCATGTATCTCGGCCAGAACCCGCGTGATGAAATTGCGCGCGCCGACGTCATCGTCGCGCTGGACAGCGAAGTGCCCTGGTGGCCGTCGGTGGTACGACCGCGCACGGACGCAAAACTCATCCACATTGCGCCGGATCCCTTTTACAGCCGTTACCCCCACCGCGGCTTCGCCATGGACCTCGCCATCGCCGGTTTGAGTACGCCGGCGTTGCGCATGCTCGGCGAATCCCTGGCGGCCACGGCCACGCAGGATGCGTCCGTGATCGAATCACGCAAGGCGGAGATCGCCGCAATCGCTGCCCGGCGGGCGGAGCAACGGCGCGCAACGATGGCCGGGGTAGCCGCACGGCGCCCGATTCACCCGGCGTGGGTGGCGGCCTGCGTCAATGCCGCGAAGGCGAAAGACGCGATTGTCGTCAACGAACTGGGCGTCCCCATGGAATTGCTCGACCTGCAACTCCCGCGCACTTACATCAGCACCAGCCCGGCGGCAGGACTGGGATTCGGTCTCGGTGGCGCATTGGGGGCAAAACTCGGGGCCCCGGATCGGCAGGTGATCCTCATCGTCGGTGATGGGTCATTGATGTTCGGCAATCCAGTGGCCGCCCATCACGTGGCGCGGGCTGACGGACTGCCGACGCTGACCATTGTCATGAACAACGGCCGCTGGCATGCCGTGCATCGCTCGACCCTGGGCATGTATCCCGCCGGCCGCGCCGCCGCCGCAGAGATCATGCCGCTGGTGGAACTGGGCCCGGCGCCGGATTATGCGGCCATCTGCCGCGCCTGCGGCGGTCATGGGGAGACAGTGACGGAGCCTGGAGATCTGCCGGAGGCGCTGCAACGGGCGCTGGATGCCGTCGGTCGCGGACAGGCCGCGTTGCTGGATGTGATCGTGGCCTCCGCCGGGCCGTGAGCCGATTGCGGTTGCTGCTGCTTCCCGGCTTGTTGTGCGATGAATTTGTCTGGCGCTCGCAATGCCGCGATCTCGCGGCGCAAGCGGACGTGCACGTCGCCGATTATCGTAACTGCGATTCCATCGCGGCCATGGCGCAGCGTGTCCTGGGAGATGCACCACCGGTTTTTGCCGTCGCGGGCCATTCCATGGGCGGACGTGTCGCAATGGAACTTCAACGCGTGGCCGGTCACCGCGTAAGCGCCATCGCATTGTTGGATACTGCCACCGCGCCGCGCGCCGAGGGGGAGGAAGCCAAGCGGCTGCGCCTCGTCGATCTCGCCTTTGCATCCGGCATGGCCGCCGTCGCGCAGGAATGGCTGCCACCCATGGTGCATTCGTCCCGGCATGCCGAGGAGCCATTCATGTCGGATCTGCGCGCCATGGTGCAGCGCTTTACGCCGTCACAGTTTGCCGGGCAGATCCGCGCGCTGTTGAATCGTCCCGACGCCACGCCGGTATTGGCGACTATTTCCTGCCCGGCGCTGGTGCTGTGCGGTCGGCAGGATGCCTGGCGCTCCCCGGAACAGCACCGTGAGATGGCGCAGAAGATCTCAGGCGCGACGTTCGTGATGGTGGATGACTGCGGTCACATGGCGCCGGTGGAACGGCCGGCGCAGGTTACGGCAGCATTGCGGGAACTGCTTACCCGCGTGTAACGGGTCTGCTGGTGCGCGGTACCCGTCACCCCGGCGAAGGCCGGGGTCCAGAGTATCCGCCACTGGATTCCGGCCTGCGCCGGAATGACGAAATTTTCCAGCCACCGCAAGATTGGAATACTGCCGGATTCGTTTGGAGAACGCTTGGCCTGAATTCAGAGCGAGGAAGGTCTCCAGCTGCTTGACCCCAGGGCCTGCTCCGGCACGTACATCTCGCCACGCATGATCAGTCGCGCCGTGCGCAGCAATGCGGCACGCAGGATGGTCTCTGGCGACGTCGGATCCGCCTCCAGCTCCACGCTGAATTCCCCGCTCGGATGTTCGACCGATATCACCTTTACATTCCCTGGCGGCACCACGGCCACTGCGGCGGCGACCGAGCCCGCCAGCATGCACGCGGTCGCCACGGTCACGGCCCCGAGCACGCCTACCGCCGCGTGGCAATCATGGGGGATGAAGGTGCGCGTGGAGATGCAGCCGCCGGCCCGCGGCGGCGCCACCAGGCACATCTTCGGCACGACCTTGCGCGTGACGTCGCCTAGTCCCATGGCCGCACCCGCCAGCAGGCGGATTTTTTCAATTCGTGATTTGAGTTCGGTATCTGCGTTGAGCTGATCGCGGGTTTCATAGCCGGTGCGCCCGAGGTCGGCGGCGGCAATGATCACGACTGGCATGCCGTTATCAATGCAGGTGACACGCACGCCATCGACCATGTCGGCCACCTTGCCGGTGGGCAGCAGTGCGCCGCACACGGAGCCCGCGGTATCGAGAAAATTGATCTTGATGGGCGCCGCCGTGCCGGGCACGCCGTCAATACGCGCATCGCCGTCGTAACGCACCCGCCCGCCGGGTGTCTGAATGGTCGCGTCGCAGAGCATACCGGTGTTGCGCGTGAGGATGCGCAGCGTGGTCTCCGCACCGCGCGCCCGCACCAGCCCGGTTTCCAGGCCGAACGGCCCGACTGCCGCAAGCGTGTTGCCGCAATTCGGGGTGGTATCCACACGTGCTTCGTTGATCAGCACTTGCGCGAACAGAAACTCCAGGTCCACGCCGGGGCGGTTGCTGCGGTTGACGATGGCGGCCTTGCTGGTGAGTGGGTCGGCCCCGCCGATGCCGTCGATCTGCCGCGCGTCCGGCGAACCCATGGCTGCGAGCAGGATGCGGTCGCGCGTTATTACGTCGGGCGGCAGATCACCCTCGAAAAAGTATGGCCCGCGGGACGTGCCACCGCGCATGAACAGGCAGGGCAGGGCGATTTGCATGGCGTGCGTGACCGGTGCGGCCTCTGCCTCAGGCCCTGGCGACGTACCCGTAGCGGGTATTGCTGCGCAATCCACCCTGGGCCAGGTACTCGGCCCGCACGCCGGCGAATTCATCCTGCGTGACCGCGCGCATGGTTGACTGTGGGTCGATCCCGTACAGCCGCGCCGCATTGCCGGCAAAGATGGCGCTTTTCACCGGACCCTCCGCGGACCCGAGCGGCGCGTAGCCGTACTGTTTCTGCATGTCTGCCGGGATTTCCAGGCGGCGCAGGCCCTCGATTTGCCATTGTGGAGAACCCCACCACACCGAATCGGTTCCCCAGATGACCTTGTCCGAACCCAGTCCCTTGATCAGCGTGCCCATCATGGCCGCCGCAAGTTTGGGATGGGTCACACAGGTATTGGCGAAACAGGTGCCCAGTTCACCGTAGACATTCTTCACGCCGAACTTCTCCGGTATCTCGGCCAGGTCCGTGACCCAGTCGATGCGCCCGGACTTCTCGAACTGCGCAAGCTGAATGTCCGGCAGTTCCAGGAATGGCCGCATCCCTGAGTGATAGATGACGAAATTGATCTGCGGCCAGTCCTTCGCGGCGTTGCCCACGTCCCAGACCGTGGCGTATTGCCACATGTCCGGCCAGCTCTCGAGATAATCCGCGGGCATCAGCCCCTTGTGGACGCAAAGCGTGGTAATGCCGGATTTCACCATCTTTTCATAAAACGGGTAGAGGTTCTTCTCGTCATCCATGCGCCAGTAGGATTTCATCCTGGTCTGATAGATGGGATCGCCGATGGTGTAGCCCTTGAAGCTGTCGGGCTTAAGCGTGGCGATGACGCGGTCCATCTCATCCAGCCAGCCCGGGCTTGCCGGCGTGATGATGCCGTGGGACAGCATGCGTCGCGAAGCCGCGATGCGATTGACGACATCGCGTGCCGAGGCGATCTGATCATTGGTCAGGAACAGCAGGTCCTCAGAGTCGGTCGGCGTGCCGGACAGAAGCGCCACCTTGGTGTCACTGTCCAGGAACATTTCCTTGAGGTAATTCTCGAACTTGAAGCGTGTCAGGTTGTTCTCGCCGGTGACCTCCGGGTTCCAGTGCAGCTTGGCAAACTTCGCGGTCCCGAGCAGGAATTCCTGCTGGTAATCATCGCGCACAAAATGGGTCTGGCAGTCGATGATGAATTGCGAGGCCAATGCCCGTGCCCGTTCGTCGGCGACACCGGGTGTCGCGGCCTCGGCGCGGCTGACACCGAATACGGGCCCAAACACCTCGTTCATGGCCAGGAAGGCGGCAGCCATGCCGGCGCTGGAGGCGAGGAAGTTTCGACGGTTCAGGCCGTGACGCGGGCCGAGGTCATCTGCGAGCGCATGAATGCGTGCTTCCACGCGGCGCTGCGCCGGCGATTGGGGCAGCGGATTGAACTCGCCGTTGGAAATAATCTGAGTGGGGATGGGTGTCGGCGACGTCGCCTTGTGGGCGGGGACGGTGTTGTTCAAATCGGTATCACTGATAAATCGCATGGAGGTGGCCTCGAACCAGTTCTGTTACCTATGGTGACGGGCGAAAATGCGGACGTCCAGCAGGTTGTTGAAAAAGTCCGTCCGTGGACTTTTTCAACTCGAAAAGCAAAAGGTGTGATTTTTGCTTTTCTCCATTTTTCAATGCTTTGAAAAATGGCGGTGGTCCGACCGCCAGGGATGGCGGAAGTGCAGATTTCGCAGGAGCAAGAAATCTGCCCGCACCGCCTGACAGGTTGTTGAAACGCGTGTTTCAGCAGCCTGTCAGGTCCACATGGCATTGTTCGCCCTGCGAATGATGGCCGGGAAGCCGGTTGCCGCGCGGCGAAATTGTCCCGCCGCCCTGTGCCAGAATACGCCCTATGCGCACCCAGATCGTAATCATTGGCTCCGGCCCATCCGGACTGATGCTGGGACAACTCCTTCACCTGCATGGCATCCACGCCGTGGTGCTTGAAACCCGGAGCCGGGAGTATGTCTTGGGGCGTATTCGCGCCGGCGTGCTGGAGCAGACCACGGTGCAATTGCTCGTGCGGGCCGGCTGCGCCGAACGCCTGCATCGTGAAGGACTGGTGCATACCGGCATCGGGTTCTGCTTCGAAGACCGCAGGCATCGCATCGATCTCAAGAAAGCCGTCAATGGGTCTGTGGTCATCTATGGCCAGACCGAAGTGACGTCGGACCTGATGAATGCGCGCGCCAACGCCGGCGCCGATTCGTTCTATGAGGTCGATAATGTCGTGTTACACGACCTTGACACAGTGGCGCCGCGGGTCGCCTTCCGGCATGGCGGAAAGAGCCTCGAACTGCAATGTGAATTTATCGCCGGTTGCGACGGATTCCACGGTGTCAGCCGGCCCAGCGTGCCGCGGAATGTGCTTAAGACTTTCGAGCGCGTCTATCCGTTCGGGTGGCTGGGCGTGCTCGCGGACGTGCCCCCGGCAGACGAGGAACTCGTGTATGCCAGCCATGAGCGGGGGTTCGCGCTGTGTTCCATGCGCTCACGCAGCCGCAGCCGTTATTACGTGCAGTGCCCATTGGAAGACAGCATCCAGGGTTGGCCGGATCAACGAT
The DNA here is from genome assembly GCA_964394115.1 of uncultured Enterobacteriaceae bacterium. Lineage (GTDB taxonomy): Bacteria > Pseudomonadota > Gammaproteobacteria > Eutrophobiales > Eutrophobiaceae > 2-02-FULL-61-13. The sequence goes on from CAYMXG010000016.1 coordinate 18,136, forward strand.
TCTGGGATGAGCTGCGCACGCGGCTCGACACCGAAACGGCCGACCGCGTGGTTACGGGGCCAAGCATTGAAAAGAGCATCGCCCCGTTGCGCAGTTTTGTCGCCGAGCCCATGCGCTTCAACCGGCTGTTCCTGGTGGGAGACGCAGCGCACATCGTCCCGCCGACAGGGGCGAAGGGCCTCAACCTGGCCGCCAGCGACGTGGCTTTCCTCGCGCAGGGTTTCATCGAGCACTAC
>CAYMXG010000017.1:0-17592 GCA_964394115.1 uncultured Enterobacteriaceae bacterium
CTACTCGTGGATCACTACATGCCGGCATTGTTGTCACTGCTGGATTGAACGTCCCGGGCATGGGGCGCAGTTTTATGCCAGGGATCGCACTCGGCAGAAGGTTGACGCTAAACGTCGCGAGCAGGCCCGGTTACGCGAAGCCGCGGAGCGAGTCCCGAGACATACCGGATAGACAGGCGAGGGACGAGCGAGCACGCGACTAACTATGGGAAGTAGTGTATGCCGCGCGACGCCTGCAAGGATGTAGGCGGTACGGGTACAGGGATGTACCCGGTAGGGTCGAGCCGGGAGCGGAGACCGAGAGCGACGCAGGAGCCAAAGCCGAGGACAGGAAGTCCGGAGCGGCAATGCAGACGGGCCGCGCAGTGGTTTCGCGTCAACCCTTCGGTCAGGCTGGTGCGAGCGCGGCCCGCATCCGGCCCATGGCGTTATTTTCCAATTGCCGGATACGCTCCGCGGAAACTCCGAATCGGTCGGCCAGATCCTGAAGTGTGGTCTTGTTCTCGGTCAGCCAGCGCTGTTCGATTATCGTGCGGCTGCGCTGGTCGAGGGCCGCCAGCGCGTCCCGCAAATGATCCTGGTTCAATCCCTCGTCCTGGTCCAGCTCCAGTTGCTGCTCCGGCCCGGCGCCATGGTCTTCCAGGAATGCCGCCGGCGCAAAAGTGTCGGCCTCGGAATCGGCGTCCACGGGCAGGTCGAATGCAGTGTCATGGCCACTCATGCGCTGTTCCATTTCCAGAACATCCTGGGTACTTACGCCAAGGTCCTTTGCCACCGCCGCCGCTTCATCGCGATTCATCCAGCCGAGGCGTTTTTTTGCCGAGCGCAGATTGAAGAAAAGTTTGCGCTGTGCCTTGGTGGTGGCCACCTTGACGATGCGCCAGTTGCGCAGGATGAACTCGTGGATCTCCGCCCGCACCCAATGCACCGCGAAAGACACCAGCCGCACGCCCAGGTCCGGGTCAAAGCGCTTGACCGCTTTCATCAATCCGATATTCCCTTCCTGAATCAGGTCGGCCTGCCCCAAGCCGTAGCCGTTATAGCCCCGTGACACGCGCACGACAAAACGCAGGTGCGATAGCACCAGTTGACGCGCCGCGTCCAGATCCTGGTGGTCCCGGAAGCGCCGGGCCAGGTCCCGCTCTTCCTCCGCGCTGAGCATCGGGATGCGGTTCACCGACTGGATATAGGAATCCAGTGAGCCGGCGGGCAATGCCAGGGACAAGGCAATCGGGTTTTTCATCTAGTTAAGTCTCCACAGCCTGTTTATTAATTAAGTTTAGCACTCGTGGAATTAGAGTGCTAATAGGATCAGTTGTTCCCTAACTAAATGAAATAATTGGGGTTTGCTACCCCGAAAAAGGCTGAACCGTCCCGTCTGAGCGCCGTCCCCGGCCCCCTCCGAGGTCAAAACGGGGTGATGCCCCGCAAGTGACGCTGGACTGCGAGCCAGGACCCAGACAGGCCCAGCAACCCGCCGGCGCAAAGCAATTTGAATATCTCTTCCCGGTCCAGTCCAGCGAGCATGAAGTTGCTGGCATACAGTTCAGCCAGTTGCGCCACCGGTGACTGCAACAGGTACACGGCAGCCGACACCAGCATCCATGCGAGCAACGCGCCCATCAGGCCATGCATGAATCCGCTGTAGAGAAACGGCCGCTGTATGAAGGCCGCAGTTGCACCGAACAACATGTTGATCTCAATCTCGGTGCGCCGGTTGTAGATGGACAGGCGGATGGTGTTGCCGATGATCAGAAGTACTGCCAGGGCCAGCAGGCCCGCCAGGATCCATACCGCGCGCTGCAGGATGTTGACCAGCGCCACCAGCCGTTGGACCCATTGCCGGTCAAACTGCGCAGTATCTGCCTCCGGCAGTGCACGCAGATCAGCAAGCAAGGCCTCGGCGGATGACCCGGCCGTTATGGCGCCTGGCTGAACCAGCAACACGCCCGGCAGCGGGTTTTCTTCCAGCTGGTCAATGGCGTCACCAAAGCCCGAGGCACGGCGGAACTCCGCCAATGCCTCATCCGGGCCGATGTAGCGCACGCCGGCAATCTGCGGCCGACTGCGCAATGAAACGGCAAGTTCCTTGGCCCGCGCCGCCGGGACCTCGAGCTTCAGGAACAGGGTAATGCTGGCCGTGCCGCTCCAACCTGCGGCGACACGCTCGGAATTCACCAGGAGCACATAGAACGCCGCCGGCAATGCCAATGAAATACCAATCACGGCCGTGGTCAGCAGACTGCCCAGTGGATTGCGATACATCTGGCCGGCACTGTAGAGCAGGGCCTGGATGTGCTGGCTGAACCACGCGGCGATCTGCCGGCCAAGGTCATTGGGCAAGCGCAGTCGCCTGGCTTTCATTCGTCGCCCCCGCCTCCGGAGGTAAGAATTCGGCCTTCGCGCAAGGTAATGATCGGCTTCTTCATGCGCCGAATCATGTCCAGGTCGTGACTGGCGATCAGGACCGTCACGCCCACCTGGTTGAACTGTTCAAAAAGTTTCATGGTGTCCCAGGAGAGAATGGGATCGAGATTACCGGTCGGTTCATCGCCGAGCAGCACCGCGGGACGATGCACCACGGCCCGGGCGATACCCACGCGTTGCTGTTCGCCCCCGGAAAGCGCGATGGGCAGTTGCTTCTGTTTATCCAGCAGTCCGACCTTGTCCAGGGCAGCGTGTACACGGCGACGGATTTCCTGGTAGCGGTGTCCGGCCACCACCAGCGGCAGCGCGACGTTGTCAAAGACGGTGCGGTCATAGAGCAGCCGGTGTTCCTGGAAGGTGAAGCCGATGTTGCGCCGATAGAGCGGTATGCGCCGGCCGGTGACACGCTCCAGATTCTGCCCGTTGACAATGATCTGGCCGCGAGTATGCCGCTCGATGAGCGCAATCAGGCGCAGCAGCGTGCTCTTGCCCGCGCCGGACCTGCCGGTCACGAAGGCCATGGCGCCCTTGTCTATGGAAAGATTGACGCGCTTCAGCGCCTCCGAGCCGCTGCTGTAACGCATATGCACGTCCGCGAAATGAATCACTCAGTCCTCCGCCAGCAATGCGTTTACAAACGGCTCCGCGGCAAACGGGCGCAGGTCGTCGGCTTTTTCGCCCAACCCAATAAAGCGAATTGGCAGCTCGAATTCCTTTGCCAGCGCGAACACCACGCCGCCACGGGCGCTGCCGTCCAGCTTGGTAATGACGAGACCGGTGACGCCCACGGCAGCATGGAACTCGCGCACCTGGTTCACGGCGTTGCCGCCGGTCCCGGCGTCGAGCACGAGCAATGTCTCCACCTCCACCAGCGGGTCGAACTTGCCGATGGCGCGCCGGACCTTGCGCAATTCCTCCATCAAATTACGCTTGTTGTGCAGCCTGCCGGCAGTATCGGCGATGAGCACGCCCGCATCTCGTGCGCGGCTCGCGGCCAGGGCGTCAAAGATCAGCGCAGCGGCATCCGCTCCCGTGGGCTGAGCGATGACCGGCACTCCAGTCTGTCGGCCCCAATGCTGGATCTGTTCCACCGCCGCCGCGCGAAATGTGTCGCCGGCCGCGAGCACGACACCCTGGTCATGAAAATACCGGGCGAGTTTGCCGATGGTGGTGGTCTTGCCGACGCCATTCACGCCGACGACCAGAATGACAAACGGGCGCGCCGCCGCGGAGAATACGAACAACGGCGCGTCCACCGGCGCCAGCAACTCGATCATATGGGCGCGCAAGGCGTTGACCACGGCGGGAAGATCGGCCAGTTCCCCGCGCTGAAGCTGGGTGGTCAGTCGATCAATAATGGCTCGCGTGGTCTCCACGCCCACGTCTGCCAGCAGCAGGCGGGCCTCTATTTCCTCCAGCACGGCACTATCCAGGACCTTGCGACCGTGGATGATTTCGTCCAGCCCCGCAGTCAGTCCGGCGCGGGTTTTGCCGAGTGCCTGGCGCAGCCGGTCCCACAGACCGGCTTCCGCGGCCTCGGTCTGTTTCCGGGGTTGGGCTGACACGCTGGGCAATCAAGATTGTTGGCAGTGCAGCAATCCTATCATTAACATGCGCGGACTGTTATGACTGCAGGCCTCATTCGGGGCCGGCACAGTCCAAACCGGGAGTCGCAATTGAAAAACCAGGCCGTTGCTTTTCTGCTGCTGGCTTTACTGTCCACCACGACCGCGGCGGTGCAGGAATATCGACTGGATAACGGGCTGTTGCTGCTGATCAAGGAGGATCACCGTGCGCCGGTGGTGGTGACACAGGTCTGGTACAAGGTGGGCGGCAGCTACGAACATGACGGCATCACCGGCATCTCCCATGCGCTTGAGCATATGATGTTCCAAGGGACGCGCAAGTTTGCCGCAGGCGAGTTCTCGCGCGTCATTGCCGAGAATGGCGGCACCGAAAACGCATTTACTGCCGCGGACTTCACCGCGTATTTCCAGTCACTGGAGAAATCCAGGCTCGAGATTGCGTTTCAGTTGGAGGCAGATCGCATGCGCAACCTGACTTTGCCGGCGCATGAGTTTGACAAGGAGATCAAGGTAGTGCGCGAAGAGCGGCGTCTGCGCACCGAGGATGAGCCGGAATCCTATGCGAGCGAGATCGCCATGGCCACCGCCTTTCAATCCAGTCCCTACCGGCAGCCGGTTATCGGCTGGATGGCGGACCTTGAGTCCATGCAGGTGGGCGATCTGAAAGACTGGTACCGGCGCTGGTATGCGCCCAACAATGCCATCGTGGTGGTGGCCGGGGACGTTCAGCCCGAGGCTGTGCAGCGCCTGGCGCGCAAATATTTTGGCCGCCTGAAGTCCGAGTCCCTGGAACCACCGGCGTGGCGTCCCGAGGCCCCGCAAGTGGGTATCAAGCGGGTGACGATAAAGCGCCCCGCCGAGGTGCCGTATCTGACCATGGCATGGAAGGTCCCGGTACTCACCAGCACATTGGCAACGGATTCCGGAATGGCGTCCTGGGAACCGTATGCACTGGAAGTGCTGTCCGGGATACTGGATGGAGGCTCCAGCGCCCGGTTTGCCGCCCATCTGGTTCGCGGTCAGGAGGTGGCGGCGGGCATCGGCACCGATTATCAGTTCAGCGCCCGGCTGGAGAGCGTATTTTCCATCGAGGGCACGCCCGCCCAGGGACGCACCATGGAAGAACTGGAACAGTCTGTGCGCGCTGAACTCGAGGATCTGAAGGCGAACCCGGTGACGGCGCAGGAACTGGATCGAGTCAAGGCGCAGGTCGTGTCGCAGGATATTTATCAGAAGGACTCCTTGTTTTACCAGGCCATGGTGCTGGGCATATTTGAATGTGTCGGACTGGGCTGGAAACGGGTTGATGAATATGTCCCCGGCGTGCAGTCCGTGACCGCGGAACATGTCCAGGCAGTAGTGCGCAAATATTTCAATGACGATGGGCTGACGGTTGCAGCACTCGAACCCCAACCCATAGATCCCGAAGCACCGCCGCGCCCGGCAGCAGGGGATCATGGCCATGTTCGTTGAACACCCGCGCGACCGCCGCGTGAATCGCAACTCCAAATTTTCGGACCGCAGCCGGCTGATCGGGGCGGTCATGGTTGTCGCATTGCTGCCATGGCCGGTTGTTGCGACACCGGCCATTCAGACCTGGCAAACCAGCAATGGCGCGCGCGTGATGTTTGTTGAGGCCCGCGAGTTGCCCATTGTCGACATGCAGGTCATCTTCGGCGGTGGCTGCGGCAGCGATCCTGCCGGCCGGGAAGGGCTGGCGTTGCTGGCCGGCGGTTTGCTGGACGAAGGGGCGGCAGGCATGCACGCCAATGAAGTCGCTTACGAATTCGAGCGCCTGGGTGCGGTGTATGGCGCGGACGTCAGTAGCGACTCGTCATCGTTGTACCTGCGCACATTGGCCGCACCGGAACTACTTGAGCCCGCGCTGGCCAACTTTCGCAAGGTCATGTTGCAACCGGATTTTCCCCAGGATGCAATTGACCGGCAACGGAAACGCTTGTTGATAGGAATTCAGCAAAAGAAACAATCCCCGGCAGCATTGGCGGACGACGCCTTCAAAGCGGCCATCTACGGCGATCACCCGTACGCACGCCCCGAGGAGGGGACCGAAATCTCATTACCCAACATCACACGCGCGGACCTGACTGCCTGGCATAGGCAGGTGCACGTGACCGGAAATGCAATCCTGGTATTGGTCGCTGACCTGAGCCGGGCCGAGGCCGAGGCCCTGGCGGAACGGGTGGCGGCGGACCTGCCTGCCGGAGTGGCGGCAGTACCGGTGCCGCCGGTGCCGGTGTTGACGCAGGCGACAGAGAAGCACATCAATTTTCCGTCGACACAGACACACGTTGTTGTCGGCCAGCCGGGGATGAAATACGGCGACGCGGATTATTTCCCGTTGCTGCTTGGCAATCACATCCTGGGTGGCGGCGGGTTCGTCACGCGCATGTTCAGGGAGATCCGCGAAAAGCACGGGCTTTCGTATTCTGTCTACAGTTATTTTTCACCACGCCGCGAGGCCGGTCCGTTCGCAGCGAGTTTGCAAACCGAAGCTGGCCAGGCCAATCAGGCGCTCATGCTGTTGCGCTCCACGTTGGATCAATTCATCAAGGAAGGTCCCACCGAGGCGGAGTTGCGCGCCGCGAAGCAAAACCTTACCGGCGGCTTCCCGATGCGCATGGATAGTAATCGCAAGATCCTGGCCTATGTGGGTGTCATCGGCTTCTACGGCCTGCCACTGGATTACCTGGATCAGTTCATCAGCCGAATCGAGGCAGTAACCTCAGCACAGATCCACGACGCCTTTAGCCGGCGTCTGGACCTGGCCCGCATGGCCACCGTTTCAGTCGGGCCGGCGCCGGAGGCAAACGGGGGAGTCCCGCCCTGACGCCCCGCCCGCAGTCGCCGGGGAAGATTCGCATCATCGGGGGCCAGTGGCGAGGCCGGCGCATCGAGGTCGCCCCGGCACCGGGCTTGCGCCCGACGCCGGACCGCGTGCGTGAAACCCTGTTCAACTGGCTGGCTCCGATTATTGAGGGCGCACAGTGCCTGGATTGTTTCGCCGGCACGGGTGCGCTGGCATTCGAGGCGCTGTCCCGTGGTGCAGGTCATTGCGTACTCGTGGAGCAGAATCCCGCCTGCGCTGATCAGTTGCGCGCGCAGGCGCAGCGGCTGGGGGCCGCGGGCGCTGAAGTGTATTGCGGCGATGTGCGTCAATGGTTATCGGGGAATCCACGCCAGTTCGACGTGATCTTCCTGGATCCGCCGTTTGACTCGAATCTCGCCGCCGAGACTTGTGTGCTTCTGGCAAACGGGCGAAACTTGGCGCCCGCCGGATTGCTGTACGTGGAGTCCACGCCAGGCTGGGCGCCTCCGGAAGATCATTTTCTGGTGCGGAAGCAGGGTCGCGCGGGGCAGGTTCAATACGTGTTATTGGCGGCTAATACCGGAGGGCCGGCATGAACATCACGGCAATTTATCCAGGGACATTTGATCCCATCACCAACGGTCATACGGACATCGTGGCGCGAGCCACGGCCCTGTTCGATCGTGTCATTGTCGCGGTGGCGCGCAGTACGTCCAAAAAGACAGCCTTCACCACCGACGAACGCGTCGCCATGGCACGCCGGGCGTTGGTGGAAATTCCGGGCACGGAGGTACTGAGCTTCGATGGGCTGATGATTGATTTCGCCCGCGATCAGGGCGCCAAGGTCATTATCCGTGGGCTGCGCGCGGTGTCCGATTTCGATTATGAATTCCAGATGGCAGGCATGAACCGCCAATTACACAGCACGGCGGAGACCGTTTTTCTGACGCCGGCCGAGCACCTGAGTTACATCTCCTCCAGCCTGGTGCGTGAGATCGCAACCTTCGGCGGCGATGTGGGCGAGTTTGTGCACCCGGAGGTGCAATCGGCGCTGGTGCAACGCCTGCGCAGCTGAACCCGCTCCGGCGCATCCTGCGCCCCCAATGCAGTAAAATGCATCCTGTTCCCCAACCTGCGGCGCCCATGAAATGAGAATGGCTTCCCCCAATCAATCCCGGCAGCGCGGAATGCCGGGCCCACTGCTGCTGTGTGCGCTGCTGTTTTACGTCCCGTTTCCGGCGGCTGCGGACGCGCCGCCCGCTGCCGCCATTGCCAGCGCCCACCCGCTGGCCACCCGCGCCGGATTGGAGACCTTGAAGCACGGCGGAAATGCTTTTGATGCCGCCGTCACGGTCAGCGCCGCGCTGGCGGTGGTCGAGCCGTACAGCTCAGGCATCGGTGGTGGCGGCTTCTGGCTGTTGCATCGCGCGGTAGATGGCAAGCAAGTGATGGTGGATGGCCGGGAGAAGGCCCCGGGCGCGGCCTACAAGCGCATGTACCTGGATGATACGGACAGCGTGCGCGCGAGCGCTTCACTGGAGGGGCCACTGGCCGCCGGCATCCCCGGCCTGATCGCGGGACTGGCGCATCTGGCCGAGCACTATGGTCGCTTGCCGCTGAGCAAGAGCCTGGAACCCGCGGTGCGGCTGGCGCGCGAGGGCTTCCCGGTCAATCAGGGCTATCGGGATATGGTCGGCTGGCGTCTGAAGACGCTGCAGAAATTCCCCGAAACCGCCCGCATATTCCTGGCCGGAAACGGGGTACCCGAACCCGGGCATCCGATTATCCAGGAAGAACTCGGCAATCTGCTGGAACAGGTTGGTGTAAAGGGCGCGGGTTATTTCTATCAGGGATCATTTGCGAAACTCCTGGTGGACGGCGTGCGTGCCGGGGGCGGCATCTGGTCCCTGGAAGACTTGCACAACTACAGCATCGTGGAGCGCGCGCCCATAGTCACTGAATACCGTGGGATCAGGGTTGTATCCGCGCCACCGCCGTCGTCAGGCGGTATCGTCCTGACCCAGGCGCTGGAAATTCTCGAGCACCAGGACCTGGTGGGCGTGGATCACATTACCCGTATGCACGTGGTAATCGAGGCGATGCGACGCGCCTACCGTGATCGGGCGGTGTATCTGGGAGATCCGGATTTTGTCACCATCCCCACGGATCGACTGCTGGCACCTGATTATCTGGAGGGCCTCGCATTGACCATCGATCCCAAGCGCGCCACGCCGAGTGCGGAACTGGGTGATACGCCGGATCTGGCGCAGCGGGGGGAGAATACGTCACATTTCTCGCTCATCGATACTGAAGGTAACCGCGTGGCCGGGACCCTGAGCATCAACCTGCCGTTCGGCGCCGCCTTTGTCCCGCCGGGCACCGGCGTCCTGCTGAACGATGAGATGGATGATTTCTCAATCAAGGCCAATACCCCGAATGCCTATGGGCTGGTAGGGGATCAGGCCAACGCCGTGGCGGGCAACAAGCGCCCGTTGTCCAGCATGACGCCGACTTTCGTGGAGACGCCGGATCGCGTTGGTATACTCGGTACGCCCGGTGGCAGCCGCATTATCAGCATGGTGCTGCTCGGTGTGCTGGATTTCGCCGCCGGCAACGGGCCGGAGTCCTGGGTCAAGGTGCGGCGCTATCATCACCAGTATCTGCCGGACGAAGTGCAATTCGAGCCGCATGGGCTCGTAGCCTACGAGCAGGAGGAGTTGCACAAGCTTGGCCATGCGCTGAAGCAGGCCTCGTATGGTTACGGCGATATGCATGCGGTCATGTGGGATCGGAAGAACAACCAGGTCTTCGCCGCCTCTGACCCGCGCGGCGAAGGCAAGGCAGCCTTGTTGCCGAATAAATGATTTCAAACTCATTGCGGAGTTGAATCATCATGCCTACCTACGATTATCGTTGTGACGCCAATGGCCGCACACTGGAAGTGCGCCACGCCATGAACAAGACGGTCCGCACCTGGGGCGCGTTGTGCACACTTCTGGACATGGACCCGGGCAGGACGCGGGTCAGGGAGCCGGTGCGCAAGGTGATTACCCGCGGCAACGTGGTTAAAAGCGAGACCCTGGGCAGCGGCACGGCGCCGCCGTGCGAAGGAGGCAGCGGTCCCTCCTGTGGTCGCGGTATGTGCGGCATGTAACTGCCGCCCGGCGTGAGTCGCCGCACACGCCATGCCGAACCTGCTCATCGTTGTCCACGCCCCCAGTGACAACACGCGAATATTGCGTGATGCCGTCGTGCGGGGCGCCAGTCACCCCGACGTCAACGCCGTCGCTCTGCGCATAAGAGCGCCCATGGAAGCCGGCCCGGACGACCTGCTCTGGGCGCAGGGGTTGATCCTCGGTACCACGGAGAATTTTGGTTCCATGGCCGGCCTGATGAAGGATTTCCTTGAACGCATCTACTACCCGTGCCTGGAAAAGACGCAGGGCCTGCCTTACGCGCTCTATATTCGTGCCGGCAATGACGGCCTCGGTACGCGTACGGCGATGGAACGCATCATCTCGGGTTTGCGTTGGCAGCCGGTGCAGCCACCGTTGTTGCTGGCGGGCGAATATCATCCCGGGTTCGAGACCAGTTGCGAAGAATTGGGCCAGACCATGGCGGCCGGTCTGGAAACCGGCGTTTTCTGAATGGGTGCATCGGCAAATGCGGATACGGTGTCGGCGCGGATTCGTTTGCGTTTGCGAATATTGACGATGGTCGTGCTGGCTGGATTTATCAGCCCCGCAATCAGCGCGGGAGCAGACGTTCCGCCCCCAGCGATCCCTGTAGCGCCGGCCGGATCCAAATCGCCGGTAACAGATTTATCCGCCCACGAAGTACACATTGCAGAACTGGAAAGGTCCGGTGGTGCGAACAACCCGCAACTGGCAGAGGCCCTGCTGGGCCTGGGACAGGCACAGCGCGCCCGGGGACTCTATCCGCAGGCAGCGGAAACACTGCAACGGGGGTTGCACATCGCCCGCGCCAATGAAGGCCTGCATAATCTCGCGCATGTCCCGTTGCTGCAGGCGTTACTGGAAGTTCATGGCCGGCTTGGAGATGCCGAAGCCATGGATCGGGATTATCAGCAATTGTATTGGGTGCGCCGACGCAACGCCGGAAGTGAGCGTGCAGCGCTCCTGCCAGTCATAGAAGAGATCGGGCAGGGTCGCCTGCGTGCGTACGAGGCCGCTCCGGCGGCAGTGGCGCTGAACCATCTGGTCAAGGCAGATGTGCTTTATGATTTGGCCCGCCGCCTTGTCGGTGAAAAGGGGGATGCATCCGGAAGCGCTGAACCGGCGCTGTATTATCACGCCGCCGTCGTGAACCACCGCCTGGCGCTGGAGATGAAGCGCCATCGTGTGGGATTTCACGATTTGCGGGCAGCCATGATCGACAATGGCCGCGAGGTGTTCGAGGTAAATGAAGAGCAGGCGCGCGAGTCGCTGTTCCAGAAGTTTTTCCTGGAGGGAGAGTGGCTCGCTCGGGAAATTGTCGCGCGCACCGAAGCGAATGAGTCCGCTGTGCCGCTGGCCCACGCCGAAGCGCTGGTCTTCCTCGGGGACTATTACCTGTCATTTCGCCGCAATGTGGATGCCATGCAGGAGTATCGTCGGGCCATGGAAGTATTGCGCCGCCATGGTCTGAAGGAGCACGAGGAGCGACTGTTCGGGACGCCGGCACTGGTGACGGGCCTGCGCGCGCCGGGCGATCCTGGCAACAATGGCTTGAATGAATCCAGCCGCTACGTTGAGGCGGTGGTGGATGTCAGCGACAGAGGCTGGCCGGAGAACGTGCGTGTGCAACGGACCCAGCCGGAGAATGATGCGGATCTGGCGCATCGCGGGGAACGCGCAATCCATGCCTTGCATTACCGCCCGCGCTTCGCGGACGGCGAGCCCGTGTCTTCCCGGGATATAACGGCCCTGTATGTGTTTCTGGATTAGTCGGCAATGATCGATCTGTCGGATCTTATGACCTGCCCCCACCGCCCCGGAGAAGTCCCTTGATGATCCTGTCTCCGTTGCGCCGCCTGGTGGTGCCGGTAATCCTCATAGTGGCGGCCTTGATGCTGCGATCCCATTGGCAGGAACTGGACCCGGCGTATCGCAAACTGGCCCATGGGCTGCCGTACCTTACGCTGGGCATGGCCGCGGCCTTGTGCCTGTTTTTTGATCGTTCGCGCCTGTTGACCGCAGCACTGGTGCTGATCGCGGCGTATGCGTTTTTGCCGGCGGACATTGTGGCGGGCTGGCGCGAGCCGCGCCTGTTTTTGATCTACTCAATAACCAGTCTGGTCGTACCGCTGGCGCTGCTGCTGTTGTTGTTTCTCACGGAACGCGGGCTGCGGAGCGGGCGCGGCATGTTGACTGTTGCACTGGTGCCGGCGCTGCTGCTTGTTTGCTGGTGGATCGTAAAAGACGTTTCACCGGGCGTCCACGCCTGGCTGCATACCCAACTGTCCCTGGAACCCTATCCAGGCTACCTGCTGTCGCTGCGCGCCTCCGGTGTGATGGCGACGGCGATCAGCGCGGGCATGATGCTGCTGATGTTGCAAGGGGGCGAGGATATTGCCGCGCTGTTGGGTACTCTGTTGTTTGTGCTCGCGGCCCTGGCGCTCCTTGATCGGAACGGGATGGCGGTGGCCATGTTCAGTGCCGCGGGGCTGAACCTCGGCATCAGCCTGTTGCGCAGTTCTCATGAAATGGCATTTCGTGATGAATTGACCGGGTTGCTGGGTCGGCGTGCGCTGAATGATCGGCTCAAGGGGCTGGGCCGGCGCTATGTCATCGCCATGGTTGATGTGGATCACTTCAAGCAGTTTAACGACACCTGGGGGCACGACACGGGCGATGACGTGCTGAAGATGGTTGCCGGCTGCATTGACGAGGTGCGCGGCGGGGGGACAGCTTATCGATATGGCGGCGAGGAATTCAGTATTGTGTTTCCAGGCCGAACTCTGGACCAATGCGCGCCCCACCTGGAGGCAATGCGGCGCGCGGTGGTGCGCTATCAGCTGGTATTACGCGACAGCAAGCAGCGCGAAGTGCCTGAGCGTATAGCCAAGGCGCGGCGCGGGCGACGGCGTCAAGGTCGCAACGCCGAAACGGTTTCAGTCACCATCAGTATCGGCATGGCGGAGCGCAATGACCGGAATCTCACGCCGGAAGCAGTGATTGCCGCCGCTGATGCGGCGTTATATCGGGCCAAGGAGAAAGGCCGAAACTGCCTCGTTTATTAGCAGGCCAGGAATGCGCCCCGGCGCAATGCCTGCTTGCACTGCGCCGGGACGATTTCATGGAAATTGCAGGCTAGCGGGAATTCCCCCGCTGGGAACGGCCGCCATGTTTTTGTTCCGAGCGGCGATGCCAATGGGGCTTCTTTTCACCACGGGTATTGTGCTGGGTGTGCTGGTGATGACCCGTCTTGGATTTTCCACCGCGCCCTCCGCCCTTTTTCCCGGTCGTGACCAGCGGAATCGCCGTCTCAAACCCGGGCACATTCTCGCGTGGGATCTCGGCGCCGATGAGTCTCTCAATATCCGCCAGCAGTCCCGCTTCATCCGCGGATACCAGCGATACCGCCGCGCCCTTCAAGCCGGCGCGACCGGTGCGGCCGATGCGATGCACATAGGATTCCGCGTCCATGGGCAATTCATAATTCACCACATGGGGCAACTGTTCGATGTCGAGGCCACGCGAAGCCACGTCGGTGGCGACGAGGACCCGCACCCTGCCAGCCTTGAAGTCCGCCAGCGCGCGCGTGCGCTGGTTCTGATTCTTGTTGCCGTGGATGGCCGTGGCCTGCAGGCCGGCGCGATCCAGTTGAGTGGCCAGCTTCTCAGCACCGAACTTCATGCGCGTAAACACCAGCACCTGGCGCCAGTTCTGTGTCGTGATCAGATGCGCCAGCAGTTCGCGACGCCGATCCTTGTCCACCGGATGCACCACCTGGGCCACGTTTTCCGCCGGGCTGCTGATGCGATCGATCTGGATCACCTGCGGATCGCGCAACAGTCCCTGGGCCAGGGTCCTGATTTCGTTGGAGACCGTGGCTGAGAACAGCAGGTTCTGCCGTTGTTTCGGCAGCAATGCCATGATGCGTTTCATCACCGGCAGAAAGCCCATGTCCAGCATGCGATCCGCTTCATCCAGCACCAGGATTTCCACGTTACGCAGATCCACGGTGCGCTGTTCCACGTGATCCTCGAGCCGGCCCGGGGTGGCCACCAGGATGTCCACGCCGCGGCGCAGATTCTGGAATTGGGGCTTGATATTGACGCCGCCGAACACCGCGGTGGAGCGCAGCGGCAGGAATTTGCCATAAGTGGCGACGCTGTCGCGCACCTGGGCCGCCAGTTCGCGGGTCGGGGTAAGGATCAGCGCGCGTATCGGCCGCCAGCCCTTTTCCTTCTTATCCGCCGCCGGTTGTGTTGCCGCAAGTCGCTGCAACAGCGGCAGCGTGAAGCCGGCGGTCTTGCCGGTGCCTGTCTGGGCGCCGGCGAGCAGGTCGCGACCCGCAAGGATCGCGGGGATGGCCTGTAATTGTATGGGTGTGGGTTCGCTATAGCCTTGTTCAGACACAGCACGTAGTAATTCGGCCCGCAAGCCGAGGGATTCAAAAGACATTATTTGTAGCTCCTGTACCGGCCTGCCGGGCAAAGTGCCGGGTCGGTCCAGGCTGAGGTGGGTAGTAATTAGATTCGAGGGTAACCGGAAGGGATAACCACGATGGGGCACAGACCGAAGATGTGCCTTGATGGCGGCGCACTATACAGTAGCAGGACTTAATAGCCAGTATTTTTCGCTGCACTGCAATAATGTCCAAAAAGCGCCCACCTACGTCCAAAGGCAAGAAATGCCATGTGCCCGCTCCGGTTCGCACACCCCCGACCCGCGTCGAACTGCGGAAGCATTATTTCAATCGATTCCGCGGCGGGGGTAAGCAGAAATAATTCCCGTACGGGATGTTTATTTCATTTGAGATTGGATGAGCGTGGGCCAATCCTATTCTGGGTCTCACCTGAGAGCATACATGCCCGTGGAAATATCGAGAATTCTGGTAATTACTATCCCGTACAGGATAAAATCATGGCCCAGCCATGACAGACTTCGAACCTGTACAAAATGCCGCCTCCCTGGGCCAGTGTGCCCGCCAAGCGCGTAAGGCCCAAGGCTTGACCTTGAAAGTCCTCGGCGATCGGGCTGGACTCGGCATCCGCTTCCTGTCCGAATTCGAACGCGGCAAGGACACTGCGGAACTGGGGAAGGTCTTGGCCGCACTGAATACCCTGGGTTTGAAGGTGATGTTGTTGCGAGACGGCGGACCAGACCGGAATGCCACCGAAAGCATCCCATTGGCTGTGCCAGAGGCACCGCCCCTGGTGCAAACCAGAGATGCAGACACCGCCCCACCCGATCCTGTCCGGGGGTCGCGTCCTGCGGCGGGCGGAGATGCGGCACGATTGTGGGACATGGTGATGGCGGTGGATGATGTCGAGCAGATATTGCGGGCCTGCAGCGCTGAACCTGGCTTGCGTCACTCAACCCTATTCAAACGCGCGCTGGAGCGCTGCTTTGATGTGCTGGGGGAGGCAGCGCGGCGCGTGACGCCCCAGTCCCAGGCGCGATTCCAACATATCTGCTGGCGCGAAATAATCAGCAGGCGTAATGGGCTCGTGATGAACTATGAGCACGTGGATCATGCGAGATTGGGCCGGGCGGCAGACGAGGAACTGCCGAATTTGAAAGCGGAACTTCAGGTTGCGCTGGCCGGATTGGATACGCGAGTCGCAGGGCAAGCCTCAGTACCCTGATTGATTCACCCTTATTGACACACCAGGTAACATCCTCAGTGGTGATGACCGCCCGGGCCGTGCACATGCCCATGGGTGATTTCTTCTTTCTTCGCGCTGCGCACACTGAGTATGGTCAAGTCGAAGTGCAATCGCTGGCCCGCGAGGGGGTGATTGGCATCCACGATGACGTCTGCGCCCTCAATGGCGGTCAACGTAACCACCTGCGGGTGGCCATCGTGGGATTGGGCCTGGAAGCGCATCCCCGGTTGCAGGTCTGCATCGGGTGGAAATCGCTCCCGCGGTAGGCGCTGTATCCTGGCCGGATCCCGTTCGCCGTAGGCGTCCTCCACCTCTATCACCACGCGCACGGATTCGCCGGATTTTCTGCCATCCAGGGCCTTTTCCAGCCCGGGGATGATATTGCCGGCACCGTGCAGGTAGCCGAAGCTCCCATCGTGGGACTCATCAATGACCTGGCCGTCGTCCCCGGTCAGGGTGTAATCCAGAATTGCCACACGGTGTCTGCAGATCTTCACAATTCCATTCCCGGGTTTGGGGTTGCGGGCGCGCCACTATGCGGGCACCCTGCATCAAATTCAATAATCCGGCGGTGGAAATAGATGACCGAGCAGGGCGTGATGCCTGAGGGAGAAAACCTGCGGCACGCAGTGCGCTGGCTGAGCGAGAATCCGCCGCCTACACCAGGCCGCATCAATGAGGCGGCCATCCGGTTCGACCTTACCCCTTTGCAGGAGGATTTCCTTCTGCGGGAGTTTCTGGGGCAGACCGGAAAACAGGCCTAACCCTGGCGCACGCAAAATCCGCGCAATTTCAAAGTCTTAAGTCAGTGTGCCTTTTTTAAAAGTGAGTAACATCTGGCACGCGCCTGCCAGCCAAGGTAATATGTGCACTCCCTGCAACAAGGCCCAATTGCAATCCCTGTCTTCTTGCCAGGGTCAAACCGGGCGCAGAACCCCTTATAATTCAAGTAGTTGAGCGATATGACAACCACAGCATCAGCGGCAGTGAAAAAGACCAAGAAGTCCCCCGATTCAAAATTCAACGTCGTCAGCGTCGAGAAGACCGATGCGCCGGATGGTTGTGATGGGGATGATTGGTACCGGTATGTGATCGAACGCGGTCGCTCGACCATTGTGGGCTCACGGCGCGGCAGTCTGCGCCAGGTAAAGGCCCATGCGACCGAGTACGCGAACGACCTGAATCTGCGCGCGGCCAACGGGGGCGTTTCCCTGTGGTCGCCGCGCCGCAAGGCCCAAAAACCCAGCTGATCCACCGTTTCCCGCCGCACCGTTTCCGGCTGACATCACGATACCAGCCTGCATTACACCGGGCCGGCGCAACACGGTATCAGGTTGATCCCGGATTCTGCTCCGGCTCGCCCCCCGGGCGACTCCAGTGGGTAGCCACTTCCGCTGATTCCTCTCCGGTCGGGCCGGCAATCCGAATGCGTGCCCGGGTGGGGATGGCACGGTGGGAGATGCGTGGATCGGTTTCAAAGCCGGGGGCGATGAGCCGGGGTATCTCCTGCCCGATCAGCCGTTGTATGTTCCCCAGCAGCACCTCCTCCGCCGGCGATACAAGTGAAATGGCCTCGCCCGGGTTTCCGGCGCGGCCGGTGCGCCCGATGCGGTGGATGTAATCCTCCGGCGACTGCGGCAGTTCAAAGTTCACCACGTGGGGCAGTTGATCAATATCCAGTCCCCGCGAGGCGATATCAGTGGCCACCAATACCGGGATCCGGCCCTGCTTGAAACCCTCCAGCGCCTTGGTGCGCTTTTCCTGGGTGCGGTCGCCATGAATGGCGCCGGACAACACGCCGGCGCGTTCCAGTTGTTTCGCCAGCGAGCTGCAATCCACCTTCATATTGACGAACACCAGTACCTGGCGCCAGTTGCCCGCCTTGATCAGATTCACCAGCAACTCCCGCTTGCGCG
>CAYMXG010000018.1:0-16895 GCA_964394115.1 uncultured Enterobacteriaceae bacterium
CCCCTTCGGGGGCGCCCTTCGGGCGACCAAATTCGCTCCCGGCGAATTTGTCCCGGAGGGATGGGTGGAAACACTCCCGCTCCCGTTTGCGGGATAGCGCAGCGCAGGGTCTTCTTCGGAGGGTTGGGCTGAGGGGAAATTATTGTCCGGTGTGGCTTCGATAAAGGTAGTAACGCGCCCGCGTTCCGGTGTGGGAGAGATACGAAGGAACCACTGCTTCCAGCGCCGCGGGGCGAATACCCAACGCTTCGAAATCGTTACACGTGCAAATGCTGTCCACTTTGGTGGAAAGGTAATTGTCCGTTGAAAATGGCTTGCCGATGAAGGCGCCGAGTGGCCAGAAATCCAGTAATGCCGCCTGAATTCGTGACAGGAGGTCGGGCAATGGCACGATGATGCGCCGGAGTCCGACGCAGCCGGCGGTGTAGCGCACCAGTTGTTCCAGCGTATAAATGGACGGGCCGCACAATTGCAGCCGCTTGCCGAAGTAATCCGGGTTGCGCAGTGTGCGCGCCATGGCCTCGGCCACGTCTTCCACGAATACCGGCGCGAAACGGGCATTCGCGCAGGCCAGTGGAAACATGGGCGCGAGGCGCAGCAGGCCGGCGAAGCGATTGAAGAAGGAATCCCCGGCGCCGAAGATCACCGATGGCCGATAACAGGTCACCACCAGGTCCGCGGCGCTGTGCAGCAAATCCTCGGCCTCGCCCTTGGTGCGCAGGTAATGACTCGGGCCCGCGGCATCTGCGCCCAGCGCGCTCATCTGCAGTACCCGCTGGATGGCCTTCTCGCGGCAGGCGGTGATGAGGTTGCGAACGAACTCAACATGCGCGGCGCGAAAACCGGCGCCGTTGCGCCCACGCTCATTCAGGATGCCGACCAGATTGATTACCGCATCGCAGCCGGACAGGTGATGGGCAAGCAGCTCCGGATTGTGGATGTTGGTCTCCACGAGATCCAGCCCGGGGAGCAGGATCAGGCTTTCACGGTGCGCCTCGCGATTGCGAGTCAGTACGCGGAGACGAAAACCATCCTGTATCAGCCGGTTGGCGAGGGTGCGCCCGACAAACCCGGTGCCGCCCAGGATGCCAATAGTACGGATCTGCATATCAGTCGGCGGCGGCCGTGGTCACTGCGCTGCACGTCAGCGCCGCCACCAGTTCGACGCCGCGCTTCTGCACCGGCGCCACGCGTGCGCGGATCGGTGTTACCTCCCGGCCCAGGCGCCAGTCATAGATACTGGAAAAATAAAGGATGCGCTGCACGTACTTGCGGGTTTCAAGAAACGGGATCTGCTCGATCCAGATGTCAGGTTCGGTGCAGCCATCCGACGGCAGCCAGCGTGACACGTTGCCCGGCCCGGCATTATATGCAGCAGTAGCCAGCACCATGTTGCCGTCGAAGTAATTCAACATACGCTGCAGGTAAGCGGTGCCGATGGGGATGTTCGTGGATGACCGCGTCAATTGCGACGGCGAGAATGTCTTCCAGCCCAGCGTGCGGGCGGTCTCCTTACCGGTGGCCGGCATCACCTGCATCAGGCCCAGCGCGCCGGCCGGGGAGCGGGCGTCTTCCACAAATGCGCTTTCCTGGCGCACCAGGCTGAATACCCAGGCCAGATCCAGATCCCGTTGTCCGGCGTGTTTTTCCAGGCCTTCCTTGTATGCCACCGGGAAACGCACCACCAGGTCATTGTATGACTCGGCCTTGTTCAGGGTCAGCAAAGCGCGGTCGTACCAGCCCCAGGAATGCGCCAGGGTCGCCGCCATCTGCATCTGGTAACTGGTCATGTTCTCCAGTGCATGGGTCCATTCGCGCCGCGCCAGCGTGTACTGCCCGAGCGCGAACAACTCACGGGCGCGCAACAAACCAGGCGTGCTCATTACCTGGTTCTTTCCCCCCGGATCCTCCGGCAGCGGATTGTGATTCAGCGTATACGCTTTACCCAGCCGGTCGAAGGCGGAGAAACCGTAATAGTCCCGTTGCTGGGCGGCGCGCTGAAAAAATTCCCGCGCCTCTTCCGTCTGCCCGACGCTCTCCAATGCGCGGCCGCGCCAGTACAGCCAGGGTCCGCGCACCGGTTCCGCCGCGGGTGGGATGCCGGTGGTCCATTTCAACAACGAGTCCCAGTCGCGCTCCCGTAACGCGAGCACGACCCGCTCGTGGAACAGATTTTCATCGACGCGCTCGTTGTCCAGTTGCGACAGCAACTCGCGGCTGAGTTTGTGCCCGGTTTGCGCCGCGCGCAGGGTCATCTTGTATTCGATTGCACCGGACTGTTCCGGCGTGAAGGCATAGTGCCCGCGCAGTTGCTGCCACGCGGCCCAGGCCTTGCCCACATCCTGCTGTGTCAGGCGGCTGGCGGCATGCAGCAGGATATTACGGGCCTGTTCCGTGTCCTCCCATCCGGGTGTCCCATTCAGGCGCCCCGGATTTCGATGCAAATCCAGCCACCGCGTCAGCCAGACCTGGTCCGGGGCCGGGAGGTTGCGGCCGAGCCACTGTGCGAGGCTGACATTGCCCCGGTCCATGGCCAGCTTGATCCGCGCCCACATGGTTTCCGGCGTCAACAGTCCGCTTTGCTGCAGGCGCTCAAACACCACGTCGCACGGCGGCGGCTGGGATTCGCCTGACAACCACACGGAGCGCGCGTCCTCCAAAAGGTATTCATCGCGGCCGAGCTTGTGCCGTGCGAGCAGCTGGTAGCAGCGCATTTGCACGTCAGATTGCGGTGTGTACGTATCGACCAGCATCTGCCATTGGCCGCGCTGCGCCAGCAGGCGCAGGAAATCGAAGCGCAGTTCAGCTGCCGCCGGCAGATCCCCGTGCTGGCGGAGAAACTCCGCCACCTCTTCCGCCTCAAGCTGCGCCAGCCGCGGTTTCAGGTAGTCGAGCAGCAGGTATGGGTAGAGGGGGTAGTCGGACAGCGTTGCCATCAACAAGCGGTACTTGGACAGGGCGCCGGCGCGCAGCGCCCGTTGCGCCTCAAGATAACGCTGGCGTTCCGACTTCAGCGTCTCATCAGCGCCGGCCGGCGCCACCGCCAGCAGCACCAGCATTACCAGGATCGTCTTCAGGAGTTTGTGCAGGTGATTCATGTACTGGGATAATCTAGCAAATCCTTGGACCCGCGGCCGGTATGAATTCAGAGTTTCTGTTCATTTATCTGTTTCTGGGCGCGGTGGCCGGTGTGCTGGCCGGGTTGCTGGGTATCGGAGGCGGACTGATAATTGTTCCCGTCCTCGTTTTTACCTTCAAGGCACAACAGTTTGATCAGCACTTGCTGATGCACCTGGCGGTGGCCACCTCCCTTGCCTCCGTGGTGTTTACCGCAGTTTCCTCCGCGCTGGCCCACCATCGTCGTGGTGCCGTGCGTTGGTCCGTGGTTGGCGGGCTTGCGCCTGGAATAGTTTTCGGCGCATTGATTGCCGGTGCGGCGGCAAAGTTTCTGAGCGGCGACCTGTTGAGCGTGATGTTTGGTGTGTTTGCCTGTACCGCGGCGATAAACATGGCCTGGGATCGGGGTCCGGTGGGGCAACGGGACCTGCCCGGACCGGCCGGGCTCTTCGCAGCGGGCGGGATCATCGGGGCCATTTCGTCGCTGGTCGGGATCGGCGGCGGCACCATGACCGTCCCTTTTCTGGCCCATTGCCGGGTGGATATGCGCACCGCCGTGGGCAGTTCCGCGGCCTGCGGTTTTCCCATTGCCGTGGCCGGCGCGTTGGCCCTTTCCATCGCGGGTTGGGGCGTGGAGCGATTGCCGCCCGGGTCCACCGGTTACGTGTACTGGCCGGCCGCCGCCGCGGTGGCGCTGGCCAGCATCCTTGCGGCGCCACTGGGTGTGCGGTTGGCGCATGCGTTGCCGGTGCGTACACTGCGACGGGCTTTTGCGGTACTGCTGTTGCTGCTGGGCATAAAGCTCATCGCTGCGGTATGAACATGGAATTCCCGCTGCGATTTCGGGACGGCGATAGCGGAGGCGCGGCGGTGGCGAGCCGCGCGTCAACAAAAAAGCAGGCTGCAAAACCGGACCGGCCATTGCGCTGCCATGCCTGCGGGCATGTCATCACGACTGTGGCGGCGCGGCGCGACGTGAATGGCGCCCATGAACACGAGGGGACGAACCCCGCCGGATATCGATTCCGTTTCGGCTGCTTCAGTCAGGCACCCGGCTGCGCCTGCCTCGGGGAACCCACTGACGCACACTCCTGGTTTGCGGGATGCAGGTGGCGGATTGCCGTCTGTGGCGCATGCGGCGAGCACCTGGGTTGGTGTTTCAGCGGCACGCATGATTTCTATGGATTTATCCTGGATCGGCTCAGCGCATAGGAAGAAAACATGGCCAAGGCAATCTGGAACGGCGCCGTGCTGGCGGAAAGCGTGCAATTCGAGATCGTCGAAGGCAACGTCTACTTCCCGCCGTCGGCGTTGAAGCGTGAATATTTCCGCCCCAGCGACACCCACACAACCTGCCCGTGGAAGGGGGTGGCCAGTTATTACCATGTGGAGGTGGATGGCGAAACCAACCGGGACGCCGCCTGGTATTACCCCGTGACCGCGGTTGCAGCAAAGAACATCGAAGGGTGTGTGGCATTTTGGCGCGGTGTCCAGGTAAGCCAATGAGCGGGGCCTTGCAGGGTTTGCGGGTGCTGGAGATGGGCCAGCTTATTGCCGGCCCGTTCTGCGGCCAACTGCTGGCGGATATGGGTGCCGAGGTCATCAAGATCGAGCTGCCGGAGCAGGGTGACCCCATGCGCGAGTGGGGCAGGGGCGCACCGGTGTGGTGGCCGGTCATCGGCCGCAACAAGAAATGCATCACGCTGGACGTGCGCACACCGCGCGGGCTTGCCCTGCTGAAGGAACTGGCCGCGAGCGCGGATGTACTGGTGGAGAACTTCCGGCCCGGTACGCTGGAACGCTGGGGACTCGGCTTTCCGATCCTGTCGGCGCTCAATCCGCGCCTGGTGCTGGTGCGGGTGTCCGGTTATGGGCAGGATGGACCGTACGCGTCACGCGCCGGCTACGGGGGCATCGGCGAGGCCATGGGCGGGCTGCGCTATGTGTGCGGGGATCCGTCCGCACCGCCGAGCCGCGTCGGCATCAGTATCGGTGATTCGCTCGCGGCCATGTTCGCCTGCATCGGCTGCCTGGCGGCCCTGCAACATCGCGAACGGCATGGCATCGGGCAGGTGGTTGATTCGGCCATCTATGAATCGGTGCTGGCAGTCATGGAGTCCACGGTGCCGGAATTCACCGAAGGCGGGGTGATCCGGGAGCGCACCGGTTCCTTTCTGCCGGGGATTGCGCCATCCAATGTGTATCCCACCGCCGACGGTCAGATGCTTGTCATGGGCGCCAACCAGGATTCCGTGTTTCGGCGGCTGTGCGAGGTCATGGGCCGGGCGGAATTGGCGGATGACACGCGTTACTGCAATCACGCGGCGCGCGCTGCAAATCAGCGCGAACTGGATGAACTCATTGCTGCATGGTCACGGCAACATGATGCGGAGCCGCTGCTGGCCATGCTGGAGGAGGAGGGCGTCCCGGCGGGGAAGATGTTCCGCGCGCCGGACATGATCGCAGACCCGCAGTACCAGGCGCGACACAGCATCGTCAAGGTGGCGCACGAGAAATTTCAAAACCTGATGATGCAGAATGCGTTTCCGAAATTCTCCGGTACCCCCGGCGAGATCCGCTGGCCAGGCGCGGAAATGGGCGCGCACAATGAGGACATCTTCGGCGGGTTGCTGGGTCTTGACGCTGCCACGATGGCGTCATTGCGGGAAGAAGGCGTCATCTAGGAATAGGGTTCAGAGCCCAAGCTCTGGCCCCTAAGGCATGGGCAGCGAGAAGACGATCAATTCATCCCCGGTCTTGTACCCGAAAATGGAATTCCCGCCGGCGGCCACCGCCACAAATTGCCTCCCATTCACTGCATAGGTGATCGGCGGCGCATTGACGCCGGCACCGGCCTCGTACCGCCACAATAGTTTTCCGGTCTGCGCATTAAACGCATCGAAATATCCATTTCCTTCCCCGGTGAACACCAACCCGCCCGCGGTGGCCAGTGATCCGCCCACCATGGGGTCGTCCACCCTGTGTTGCCACGCGATCCTGCCAGTGCGCGTGGAAATCGCCGAGAACACGCCCCAGTCCGGCTCGGCAGTCTGCTTGAAAAAGGTATAGCTTTCCCAGGGGCGTCCCGGCGCGGGCGTGAGCTTGCGGGAGTAAAACTCGGACGGCTGGTAGATCCCCGCCACGAAGACGAGGTCCAGCGCGGGATTCAACGCCACCGGCGACCAGGAGGTGGCACCCAGCGTTCCCGGCACGATGCGTTCTCCATCCTCGTCCGGCGGCGCGAACAGATTCTCCTGCCGGATAAATGGTTCGGATCGCAATATCAGCACCCCGGTGGCGCGATCATGGATGAAGAACCAGCCGGTCTTGCTGGCCTGCCCCACGGCCTTGACGACTTTGCCGTCGCGTTTGAAATCAAACAACACCGGCGGGCTGGCCACGTCATAGCCCCAGCGATCGTGCGGCACCTGCTGGTAATGCCAGCGCAATTTGCCGGTGTGCAAGTCAAGCGCCACAAGACTGACGGTGTGCAGGTTATCTCCTGGGCGGGTGCTGTCGTCCATCTGCGGCGAGGGATTGCCGGTGCCTATATAAATGAGTCCTAAATCGGGATCGACCGCCGGCGTGGTCCATACCGAGCCGCCGCCATAACGCCACGTATTCCGGTAACGCGCAAAGGCTGCGCGCTCTGCGGCGATGTCCCGGTGCAGGGGATCTCCGGCGGGCGTTGTTTCACGGAACTCCCCCTCCCAGCCCTGTTCCGGCACCGTGTGCCAGCGCCACGCCTCCTTGCCGGTCATGCCGTCATAGGCCACGAGGAAACCGCGCAGACCATGGCCGCCCCCGGACAATCCACCCACGGCCAGCACCTCCTTACCGTTCTCCATCATCTCCAGGTGCAGCCCGTAGCCCGCACCGGTGATGCCGACAAACACCAGGCCGCCGTACACTTGTGGCGCCAGGTTCGCGGAGTAACCGGTCTGCCCGGTCTGTATCGCGCCGCTGAGTTCCTTCACACCCAGCAATGGCTCCAGCACTTCGCCCGCGCCTACGGCCGTGTCTGACAGTGTTACGTCCCAGCGCTTGATCCCGGTGTGCTGATCCAGCGCTATGAGCCGTGCATCCATGGTGGCCATGTACACCAGGCCATTGGCCACCGCCGCGCCGCGATTGGCCGGGCCGCAGCAGGATTCCTTCGTGCGCAGGTCATGGCGATAGCGCCAGCGTTCCGAACCGGTGGCCGCGTCCAGCGCGATGACATCGTTGAATGGCGTCGTCACATACATCACGCCGTCCACGACGATGGGTCCGGCCTGGAAACTTCCCGGCATGCCGGTGCGATACGTCCACGCAGGCTTGAGTGCAGACACGTTGCCGGCATGGATCCCGGCGAGCTGGCTGTAACGCTGATTGGTGTAATCGTTGCCGTGCAGGGGCCAGTCGCGACCCGGCTCGCCGGGGCTTGCGATCGGAGTCCAGGCGAGTGATAACAGACAGAGAGTCAGGCAATGGCAAGATCGCAAGCAGTTCACCCGCGCGGCACTTCGTGAAAGGACGGAAAAGGGTGTGCAGGCGAAACAGAAATCAGAGGTAAGAGGTCAAGCTCTGCGTCCGATGATCCGGCGCACCCCGGCCCGGCTTCTCCTACATTAACAAGGAAACATCCACGCCCAGGGTGATGGCGGAGATTGCCAGCACGATGCGCATGGTGCGCTTCTGGCTGGCTTCCATCCTGTCCATACGGTCCTGCAGCGAGGCGCATTGGTCCTGGATCCCGGCAAACTGATTCTTCAGTGCCTGAAATGCAGCAGCGCCGGCCTCCTGGGCCTTGTCTGCGGCAATGGCGACCATGGGAACGGCAGCCAGGGCGACGGCGGGGTAGCGGATCCGGCGCAGAAATTCACGTCTGTCCATCAGTGGTTCCAACGGGTGAGTTGCCCGGATCATCGGGGAGCGCCTCCCGGATTGCAATGGCCGGACAACGCCCTGCCATCCTTTGAATTCCATTACCGAGCACAATCAAGGACCTGGCGCAGCGGGCGGACAGGTTGGGGTAGAATCGGCCCAACATCGTGTATGCCGGTTGTGATGCCGGGCTTGTAGCGTTTTTTTCCACCGGCTTGGGCAGGGCACCAGGACAGTACCCGTTGAATTCAGGTGTTCGGCCGGCATCGTCGCCGGTGCTAGAATCGGGTTCCAATCGAAACCCGGCGACCAGTGTTCCGGTCATTGCCGGAGCCAATAACCGGGTCAGATGCATGATTGTCGTCGCGCCTGGGGTGATTTGAAATCATGTACGGCGTTATTCGCAAATGACCGGAGTTTACGACTACAGGCTCGTGCTGTTGTCTGTAATCGTGGCAATGTTCGCGTCCTACACGGCGCTGGATCTGGCCGGTCGCGTTCACGGGTCCTCCGGCCGGCGTGCCTGGCTCTGGCTGTCAGGTGGTGCCTTTGCCATGGGCACCGGAATCTGGTCCATGCACTTCATCGGCATGCTGGCATTTCGCCTTCCCATCGCGATGGCCTACAACGAGTGGGTCACGGGGCTGTCGTGGCTGCTGGCGGTCGGTGTTTCCAGTATCGCGTTGTATATCGTGAGCCGTGCCGAGAATACCGGCTGGAACCTGTCACTGGGGGCCGCGCTCATGGGCATCGGTATCTGCAGCATGCATTACACCGGCATGGCTGCCATGCAGATGTCGCCACCCATAGATTACGATCCCATTTTGTTCATCGCCTCGGTGCTCATCGCCATCGCTGCCTCCATGGCGGCATTGCAGATGGCGCTGTACCTGCGCAAGAGGCAGTCTTCCGCGGTAATCCTGGCCAAGCTCGGCAGTGCATTTATCATGGCGCTGGCCATTGCCGGCATGCATTACACCGGCATGGCCGCGGCCCAGTTTGCGCCCGGCAGCATCTGTATTGCCGCTGTTGGCGGCGTAGCGGCCAACAACTCCATGCTTGCCAGTCTCATTGCCGTCGGAACAGTGGGCGTATTGATCGTCACGCTGGTCATATCGGCATATGACGCGCAGATGGCGATATACACGACGCGTCAAGCGCAGGCGCTGCAGGTCACCAATGAGCAACTGCGAAATATCGCCCTGTACGATGTTCTGACAGGCCTGCCAAACCGGCTGCTGCTCAACGACCGACTGGAGCAGGCCATGGTGCGCGCCAATCGCAATAGGAGCTCCTGCGCCGTAATGTTTGTGGACCTGGACGGCTTCAAGGGCGTCAATGACACCCATGGGCATCTGATCGGGGATGAACTGCTGAAATGTGTCGCGGAGCGGCTGACAAAATGCCTGAGAAAGTCGGACACAGTGGCCCGTGCCGGTGGCGACGAATTCATTATCGTAGTGAACGGGATTGGCAAGGGCGGCGAACTGGCCGACATCGGCGCGAAGGTAATCGCCGAAATATCCCGGGTATTTCATATCAGTGGCAGTGAACTGAGTGTTTCCTGCAGCGTAGGCATCAGTGTTTATCCGGAGGACGGTAACCATCTGGAGGAGTTGATGCTGCGCGCCGACATGGCCATGTACCAGGTCAAAAATGGCGGCCGCAACGGTTACCGGTTCTACGAACCTGCCATGCAGACAGCTCCCAGCCCCTCCTAGGCGGCCGCGTCCCGGCCGCATACGTGACCGCCGCGCATTCCGGCGAGTGCAGACCAATGAATTCCCTTAGTTCAGTGCGACAGCGCTGCCCCTATTGCGGCCAGCAGTTGTCGCTAAGTGTGGATTGCAGCGTGGTGCACCAGGATTACATCGAAGATTGCCACGTGTGCTGCCAGCCCATCAATGTGACCGTCCAGGTAAGCGACGATGGTGAGGTATCAGTGAGTGCGCGACGGGACGATGATTGAGATCAGAGCGGACTATCAACCCTGCCGTTTCGCACCCATCTCGTTGGCTCGTCGACGTGTGGCTTCCAGCCGTTCAGCGGCAGCGGGATCTTCCCAGCCGGACAGGTGGCGCCGGATGATGCCGGTCAGCACTTCGATGTGTGCTGAAGAATCATTCAGTGCCGGTATGTAGCTGAACTGTTTCCCGCCGTGTTCGAGGAACTGCTCCCGGTACATCATGGCGACCTCCTCCAGTGTTTCCAGGCAGTCGGCGGAGAACCCGGGACAGATGACCTGTACATTGTAAATTCCGGACTTCACCCACTGCAGCAGCAGCTTGTCGGTATACGGCCGCAACCATTCCCGCGGCCCGAAGCGGGACTGGAACGACACGGCGTACTGATCAGTGTTGAGTTCCAGCCGTTCGGCCAGCAAGCGCGCGGTTTTCTGGCAGTGACAGAAATAAGGATCCCCGGCGAGAAAATAATGCTTCGGCAGGCCGTGGAACGAGATCAGCAGGCGGTCCGGCTTGCCATTCTGTTCCTGGTGGCGGCGCACGCTGTCCGCCAAGGCATCCACAAAAGCAGCGTCATCGTGGTAATGATTGATGAAACGCAATTCCGGCACCCAGCGCCAGCCCTTGAGCACGTCGGCCACGGCATCAAAGGTGGAGCCCGTGCTGGCCGCGGAGTATTGCGGATACAGGGGAAAGACCAGCAACCGCCGCACATTTGCCGCGCGCAGGAATGCCAGTGCCGAGGCGATGGACGGCGTCCCGTAACGCATCCCCAACGCAGTGACGATGGCGTCATCGGGCAGGTGCCGGGTCAATGCCGCATCCACGCGCCCGGCTTGCTGCTTGGAAATGCTCAACAGCGGTGAGCCGGCGTCGGTCCAGATGCGCCCATAAGCGGCCGCGGATTTGCGCGGCCGGACGCGCAAGATGATGCCATGCAAAATCGGCTGCCAGAGCAACGGCGACAACTCGATGACGCGGGTATCGGAGAGAAACTCGGCCAGGTAGCGGCGCACCGCGTGCGTGGTCGGCGCGGCCGGCGTACCCAGGTTGGTGAGCAATACGCCGGTACGGTCTCGCGACCCATGGACATGGACGGCCGGGGTCATTGAGACGCCCGCTCCCTGATTTCCGCCAGCGCCTGCTGGTAACGCAACTCCGGGTCGTCGCTGGCGCTGCAGCACATGCCGAGATCGCGCAGCAGGCCATCATGGATGTCATAGATCCAGCTGTACAATTTCACCGGATTGCCCTGTGACCACGCATGCTGGATGACCCGGTTGCAACCCAGCGTGGATACCTGCTCGATGACATTCAGTTCGCACAGGATTGGCGGACGTTTTTCCGCAGGCAGTTTGTCCAGCCAGTGTTTGTGGCGCTTGTAGGTCAGCTTGATGCTCCATACCCAGTAGTCCACCAGCCCGTGGGAATTGTCATCAATGGCCGCCTGCACGCCGCCGCAACCATAATGCCCGCACAGGATGATGTGTTTCACGTTCAGCACCTCCACGGCGAACTGGATCACCGCGAGGCAGTTGATGTCGTTGGTATGCACGAGATTGGCGATGTTCCGGTGCACAAATACCTCGCCCGGCATCAGGTTCACGATCTGGTTTGCGGGTACGCGGCTGTCGCTGCAACCGATCCAAAGGTACTCGGGCCGCTGCTGCGCCACCAGGCGGCTGAAGAATTGCGGATCCGCTTGCAGCATTTCCGCGGCCCAGGCGCGGTTGGCTTCCAGCAGTTTGCTCAAGTCGTTCACGTCGGGCTCCTCATGATTTCCTGGCGCACACGATCCACGTGGCATAGGGCATTTGTACGCCTTCAGGCGTGACACGGGCGGCGAGCACCGTGCGCATGGCGGCGATAGCCCTGGCGCGCGCGTCGGGGGCGGCCTCCGCCAGTGGTTGCGCAGCGGGTCCCATGGTGCTGACAAGTTCCAGTGCGTGGTCCAACCACCCCATGTTCAGGAGCCCGGTCATGGGATCGATGCTGACGCCGTTGAAGCCCGCGGCATCGAGGATGCCGCGCACGCGGTCGGCATTGGCAAAACTGAACGGCCCGGGATCGTCCGGGGCCGGCGGCGGGGGCGCCGGTACATGTTCGAATGCGGCGCCGGCGGGCTCGAACATCCACGGATTCCGCTCCTTGCCCTGCCAGCAAATAAACACCAGGCGCGCGCCGGGTTTCATGGCACGTGCGACATTCATGAATGCCGCCACCGGGTCGGCGAAGAACATGACGCCGAAGCGCGAGCACACCAGGTCAAACCGATTCCTGCCAAGATCGGCGGTGGCGGCGTCGGCGAGCAGGAATTCCAGTGCCGGCGTTTTGCCGTAATCCACCCGCGCCTGATCGATGAGCATCGCAGACACATCCACCCCCAGCACTGAGCCGGGCGCACCCACTTCCGCCGCCAGCCGGCTGGCCAGTTTGCCGCCCCCGCAACCGACATCGAGGACGGTTTCGCCGGCCCTGGCCGTGGCGCGTTTCAGCAGGGCATCGCCCAAAGGAGTGAGCATGGTCTCAAGCCAGGCCAGGTGACTCAGCCAGCGATTGCCACCCTCGTCGTTCCAGTAGTCGGCCTGGTAGGGGATTTTTTTCTCATTGGTTGATTCCATATGTCACCCGGTGGCAGTCATTCGGGGTCTAGGCGTTGCGCAAGGCCACCATCGGTGGCACATGCAGCACATGGCGCGTGCCGGCAATACCGGTGCCGAGCACCACCAGTGTGCAGGACAGCGGCCCCAGCAGCCACAGCAACCCATTGAGTGCGAACGGCAGCTCGAACACGAAGCGCGCCAGCAGCCAGCTGATGGCAGTTGCACCCAGAGCCGCCAGCAATCCGGCAAGCAATCCCAGGGCCAGAAATTCGGCCGCGAGACTTTTCAGAATGGCGCCCCGGTCCGCACCCAGGGAACGCAAAACGGCTGCCTCGAGCCGACGCTCATCGTGGGTATTTTGCAGCGTGGCAAACAATACGACCAGACCGGCCAGCAATGTGAAACCAAACACGAACTCAACGGTGCGGGAGACCTGTTCCATGATCGCGCGCACCTGATCAATGAGCGCAGCCACATCAATGATTGTCACGCTGGGGAATTTTCGCACTACATCAATGAGCAGGCTGCGCCGCTCGCCGGGCAGGTAAAAGCTGGTGATCCACGTGGCCGGCAGGCCGTCCAGCGCGCCCGGATTGGCGCTGACGAAGAAGTTCACATTGAAGGTGTCCCAATCCACGCTGCGGATGTTCCGGACCGTGCCGGTGATTTCGCGCCCGGCCACGGAGTAGGTGAGCCGGTCGTTCAATGCCATGCCGAGGTCTTTGCCGATCTCCTCTTCCACGGAGAAGTATGTTGCCCCGTCGGGTTCCTTTGGCCACCAGCTGCCGGCAATGATGGCGTTGTCATCCTGGAGTCTGCTGGACCAGGAGAGATTGAATTCCCGCGTCGCCAGGCGCTTCGCCCGGGCATCCGTGTAATCGTCGGGCTTCAGCGTCTTGCCATTCAGCTGGGTCAGGCGCGCGCGCACCATGGGGTACAGCGCGGTGGTAACGGCCGCTCGCTCGCGCAGGAAACCCTCCAGTGCAGTCACCTCGTCGGGCTGGATATTGATCAGGAAATAATTGGGCGTGCCGGGGGCGAGTCGATCCTGCCAGGATTCCAGCAGATCGGATCGCACCAGCGTCAACAGCAGCAATGCGGTCACGCCCAGCCCGATGGCCAGTACCTGCACAACGCTTCCCTCGGCGCGGCGCGCAACGTTGGCGAGGCCGTAACGCCAGGCGATGCCGGTGCCGGAGCGCAGCCGGGCGCACAAGCGGATGCCAATCAATGCGCCTGCCGCCAGTGCTGCGGCAGTCCCGAGCAGGCCGGAAAACATGAACAGCGTCAGCTTCAGATTACCGGATTGCCAGGGCGTCAGGAATGCCAGCGTGGCGATGGCGGCCATGAAAACAATGCGTGAAGCAGCCGGCGCCGGCGCAAGATCCCGGCGCAGTACACGCAGAGGCGACACTGCCCGCAGCCGCCACAACTGTGGTAGTGAAAAACCGGTGACAGCCACGATCCCCGCCAGAATTGCGGAAAACAACGGCCACGGGGAAGGCGGCGGCAATGCGCGCGCGGTCAGGCCCTGTAACAGCGAGGCGAGTCCGGATTGCCCGAGAAACCCCAGCGCCGCGCCGAGGCCGCTGAACAACACCGCGAGCAGCAGCATCTGCAAGCTGAACAGGCCGGTGATATGGCGCTGGCTCGCGCCGAGGCAACGCAACATCGCGCAAGTATCGTAGTGGCGCAGGGTGAAGCGACGGGAGGCCATGGCAATGGCGAGCCCGCACAGGGCCACCGCGACGATGACCGAGAGACCGAGAAACTGCTCGGCGCGCTCCAGGGCGCGACGCAGTTCCGGGCGCGCGTCACGGATGCCCTGGATTTTCAAGTGCCGGCTCTTGTCGGCCTCCACTCGCTCACGAAATGCGGCAATGGCTTCCGTCGCGCCGCCCAGTAACAGGCGAAACTCGGCGCGGCTGCCGGGGGCGATAAGGCCGGTGGCATCCAGATCGGCGAGGTTGATAAGCACACGCGGTGCGATATTGAACAATTCGCCGCCGCGATCCGGTTCATAGGTGATGATCCGGGCAAGACGAAAGCCGGTGTCGCCCAGTTTCAACGTGTGACCCACGTTGATATCGAGTGCCTGCATCAGCCGCGCGTCCACCCAAACCGTGCCGCGCTCGGGAACGGTCGTTGCCACCTGCTCCGTGCCGAACAGTTCTGAGCTGGTACGCAACCGGCCGCGCAATGGATAGCCTGCCTCCACGGCCTTTACCTCCGCGAGTTCCAGCCTCTCGTCCGCCAACGCCATGCTGCGGAAGCTGACGCTGCGGGTGCGATCCAGGCCGGATGCCTGTGCGCGCTGCAGCAGGTCGTCGGTGATCGGGTTGGTGGATTCCAGCACCAGGTCCGCGGCCAGCAGTTCCGTGGCCTGCGCCTCGATGGCGCGGCCCACGCGCTCGGTGAAGAGTCCGACGCTGGCCAGGGCGGCCACCGCGAGCACCGTGGCGAGCGCGATCAGGCGCAGTTCGCCCGCGCGCCAGTCGCGTTTCAGCGCCGTGAACGCGGCGTTAAGCAAGGTCACGGCGTACCTCGCCGGTAAAGCGTCCAGCGGCGAGCGTAAGGCAGCGACCACAATGATCGGCAATCGCCGGGTCGTGCGTCACCAGCACCAGCGTGGCGGCGTGTTCGCGATTCAGGCGAAACAGCAATTCGATTATCTGCGCTCCCGTCTGCTGATCCAGGTTACCCGTGGGCTCATCGGCGAACAGTATCTGCGGCCGGCAGGCGAAGGCGCGGGCTATGGCAACGCGCTGTTGCTCGCCACCAGAAAGCTGGCGCGGATAGTGATGCAGCCGCTCCGCGAGACCCACCTCTGCGAGCCTGCCCGCGGCCAGCTCTCCGGCCTTCTCAATACCCGCCAATTCCAGCGGCAGCATCACGTTTTCCAGTGCCGTGAGGCCCGGCAACAACTGGAACGACTGGAATACGAAGCCAACCCGGCCGGCGCGGATCGCAGCGCGGCCATCCTCATCCAGTGAATTCAGCGCCGCGCCAGCCAGGTGTACTTCGCCGCTGGTGGGCAGGTCGAGGCCGGCCAGCAATCCGAGCAGCGTCGACTTGCCGGAGCCGGATACGCCGATGATCGCCACGCACTCTCCGGCGGCGATGGTCAGGTCAATGTCGGCAAGAATGGTCAGCGTGCCGCCGGGGCTCGCAACTTGCTTTCCCAATTGGCGCGCCTGCACAATCACGCGCGGAGCATCATTCATGATTCGAGTCCTTGTTTGTGTGTTGCTGTGCCTGCCCGTTGCCACAAGTGCCGGGGAGGGCACCCTGTTGATCCTCGGCGACAGCCTCAGCGCGGGATACGGGATGCGGGTGGAACAGGGCTGGGTGGCGCTGCTGGCGCAGCGCATCACCGCGCAAGGCTACCCGCACCGGGTGGTGAATGCCAGTATCAGCGGCGACACCAGCAACGGGGCACTGGCGCGGCTCGGGCCGTTGCTGGCTGAGGCGCGCCCGCAATTCACGGTCGTGGAATTGGGCGGCAATGACGGCCTGCGTGGTGTGCCGCTGGATGAATTGCGGCGCAACCTGGATGAAATCCTGGCTCAAGTGTGTGCTGCCGGCAGCGACGTGTTGTTGCTGCCCATGAAACTGCCACCTAATTACGGCCCGGCGTACACGCAGGGTTTCGAGCAGATCTATCGCGACCTGGCCGCGAAACATGGCGTGTTGCTGGGCCTGTTCCTGCTGGAGGACATCGCACTGAAACCCGAGCTGATGCAATCCGATGGCATTCATCCCAACGCGGAAGCGCAGCCAATGATCCTGGATCGAATCTGGCCGCTGATTGAATCCGCGCTGGGCAGGGAAACCCGGGAGCAGGTGCAATGAATTTTTGCGCGGAATGCGGCGGCCCCATCGTGCGCGAAGTGCCGGAGGACGACAACCGGCTGCGCCATGTATGCAGCGCCTGCCGGACGATTCATTATCAGAATCCGCGTGTCGTGGCCGGGTGTATTGCCGAATGGGAAGGGAGAATCCTTCTCTGCCGGCGCGCCATTGAGCCACGCTCAGGGCGATGGACGCTGCCGGCCGGCTTCATGGAACTGGGCGAGACCACCGCCGAGGCGGCAGTGCGGGAAACTCTGGAGGAAGCCAACGCCCGCGTGGGCGAGCCGGAGCTTTACACCATCATGTCGCTCCCGCACGCGGACCAGGTATACATGATGTATCGCGCACCGCTGCTGGATTTGAATTTTTCCCCCGGGGCCGAATCCACGCAGGTGGAATTGTATGACCCGGGCGCGGTGCCATGGGAGGAACTGGCGTTCCCGACCATTCATCACACGCTGACCTGTTACTTGCAGGACCTGGCCCACGGGGC
>CAYMXG010000019.1:0-2566 GCA_964394115.1 uncultured Enterobacteriaceae bacterium
GGCAGCGTGGCGGCGGATTCCCATCACGCCGTGCCGGTGGATGAACGCGATTACCAGGACATCCTGCAAAGCGACCTGGTGCCATTCGAACGCCTGATCCACGCCGGCTTGCCGGCGCTGATGCCGGCCCATGTCATCTATCCGAAGATCGACACGCTGCCGGCGGGATTTTCGCGCCGCTGGCTGCAGGACATCCTGCGCGGGCAATTAAATTTCCACGGCGCCATTTTCAGCGATGACATTTCCATGGCTGGCGCGGAGGTCCTGGGGGATTATCCGGCGCGGGCGGCGGCGGCGCTGGCGGCCGGTTGCGACATGGTCCTGGTCTGCAATAATCAGCCGGCGGCGATCCAGGTGCTGGATGCGCTGTCGCACCGGCCGGAGCCGGCGTCGCAGTCACGGCTGATGCGCCTGCATGGAGATCCACGCCGCACGGATGTCGCAACCTTGCGCGCCGGGAAGGAATGGCAGGTCGCCACTGCCGCCGTGGCGGAACTTATTGGTACGCCGGAACTCGGACTGGGTGATGATTCGACGCTTGCTTGATGTGCTGTTGCTGCTGTTCGGCCTCTGTCTCCCTGCCATCGCGGAGGACATGCCGGAATGCCGGCCATTGCAGCCGGGCAACGTGGAATATGAAGGCCCGTCCCGGTTTGACCGCGGCATGCTGTGGGAAATCCGTTCGCCCCAGGGCGGCACCAGCCACCTGTTCGGCACCATCCACCTTGCCGATGATGAAATCGTGAATTTGCCGGCGCCGGTCAACGCGCGCTTTGAAGCCAGCCGCACCTTCGTCATGGAGGTGGTGCCGGAGCCGGAGGAGATCATGCAGATGGCGGCCATGATGTACGTCAGCGATGGGGAAACGCTCGATGCCTTGATCTCCCCGCCGCTGTTCCAGCGCGTGGTGGAGATCCTGGCCGCGTACAACCTGCCTGAATTCGCCATCGCCGGCATGCGCCCGTGGAGCGCGTACCTGACCATGAGTTATCCGGCCGACATGCGCCCGGTGCTGGATCTGCGTCTGCTGGAACAAGCCCAGGCAGCCGGGATGGAGGCCCACGGCCTGGAGACTCTGCTGGAGCAGGGCAGCATTTTCAGCGACTTGCCGACCGAGGACCAGGTGCGCCTGTTGGCGGACACGGCCTGCCATCATGATCTTCTGCGCGAGGACATGGAGGCCATGAAGCGCCTGTATCTCAAGCGGGATCTGAAAGGCATGTTCGTCTACGGGCAACGGCAGGCGTTTGCGGACAACTCCTTGTATGAACAATTGAGCGACAGATTGCTGAACCGGCGCAATGGGGTCATGGCCGGGCGCATGCAACCGTACCTTGAAGAGGGCGGCGCCTTTATCGCCGTGGGCGCCATGCATTTGCCGGGCAAGGACGGGATACTCAATCGGTTGGCGAAGCAGGGGTATGGGGTGGAGAGGGTGTATTGAATGCCCATCAAACAAACCATCTCCACCGGCCTCGTCCCGGTAAAAATCTACACCAACGATGTAGAAGCCTCCGCGCGCAAGCAGCTTACGCAGCTGGGACAACTGGATATTGTGTATGGTCACGTGGCGGCGATGCCGGATGTGCATACCGGCATCGGTTCCACGGTGGGCGCGGTGATCCCCACGCGCGATGCCATCATCCCGGCGGCGGTGGGCGTGGACATCGGCTGTGGCATGAACGCGATCCGATTATCTCTGGATGCCGCGCAGTTGCCGGACAATCTGCGGCTCGTGCGCGCCGCCATCGAATCCGCAGTGCCGGTGGGGTTCTCCGCCCACGATCAGCCGGTGGTCCGTGCCGGGGAACTGAAGCAACTCGGGCGCGGACTGGAGCGTATCTTTGACCGCCATCCGCAACTGCAACGCATGCAGAAGAATGCGGATCGCGTCTGGGCGCTGCAACTGGGTTCACTGGGGGGCGGCAATCATTTCATCGAACTGTGCCTGGACGAAAGCCAGCACCTGTGGGTCATGCTGCATTCAGGCAGCCGGGGCGTTGGCAATGCCATCGGGCGGTATTTCATTGAACTCGCGCGCAACGACATGGCGCGTCAACATGCGCGCCTGCCGCACCGGGACCTGGCGTACCTGAAGGAAGGGTCCGCGCACTTTGATGATTACGTGGAGGCGGTGCACTGGGCGCAGGATTACGCGCTGGCGAACCGGCGCGAAATGATGCGCCTGATCCTGGAGGCCATTGCGCCGCACCTGCCGCCGTTTCAGTGCACCAATGAGGCCATCAACTGCCATCACAACTACGTCGCCATCGAACAGCACGGCGGCCAGTCGCTTTACATCACGCGCAAGGGCGCCATCCGCGCCGGCCTCGGCGAGCTGGGCATTATCCCCGGCAGCATGGGCGCGCGTTCATTCATCGTGCGCGGCAAGGGCAATGAGGAGTCGTGGTGTTCCTGTGCCCATGGGGCGGGGCGGTGCATGAGCCGCACCGAGGCCAAACGGCGCTTCAAGCGTTCAGACCTGGAGGAGCAGACCGCCGGCGTGGAGTGCCGCAAAGACAAAGGTGTCGTGGACGAGATCCCCGGCGCCTACAAGGATATCGAT
>CAYMXG010000019.1:2666-16615 GCA_964394115.1 uncultured Enterobacteriaceae bacterium
ATACTTCCGCACCAACGGCCCTTCATTGTTGAGGAGCGCGAACACATCCACGAGCGCGCGGCGGCCGCAATCATCGCCGTAGCGGCGATCCTTGCGGATGATCGCCAGCAGGTTCTCCATCGCCGGTTCAAATTCACCCGCGACCACCTTGCGCGCGGCGAGCGCAAAGCGTGCATCCAGGTTGTTCTCATCCTTTGCCAACAGTTGCTCCAGTTCCGGCACTTCCGGCGCGCCTTCCGCCGCGCGCGCAAATGACAGCTGCGCCTGCAACAGCCGGAATGCGTCGTCCTGCGCAATGTTGGGTGGCAGATCGTGCAGCAATTGATCCAGTTCTTCCAATGCCCCCGTGTGTAACAGGGCAGTCCCCAGTTCGGGATGGATGCGGTAGTTTTCCGGGTCCTGCGCCAGCGCCTTTCTGAGCAGCGTGCATGCCTGCGCGGCGCCGCTGTCCCTGAGCAGGGTGCGGGCCTGTTCAACCAGCGCATCTGATGGGCGCGGCAGGTACGGCTCCAGCAGACGCCGGATGCCATCGGGCGGGAGTACGCCGCTGAACTGGGTCGCGACCTTGCCCTTGGAGAACAGGAGGACGGTGGGCACGCTGCGGATGCCGAAGGTGGCGGCCAGTTGCGGTTCCTGATCGATGTCTACTTTCACCATCGCGAGGCGGTCGCCGTACTCGTGCGCCAGTTTCTCCAGGATCGGCGCCAGCATCACGCACGGCTGGCACCAGGTGGCCCAGAAATCCACCAGCACCGGGCGCTGGCCGGATGCCTTGAGCACGCGTTCTTCAAACTGGGCGGTGGTGAGGTTGTCCATGGGGACAAAAATAAGGATTTTCCGGTGGAATTCAAGTGCGATTAACGGCGCGACCTTCCCGGGCACGCCGCAAAACCAGAAATCGCCCATGGGGCCACTGCCAGTGCGGTAAAATTTCGCCGGACTGGAGCAATCACCCTTGGCACAGCGCTTCGAAAAAATGCACGGGATCGGCAACGATTACGTGATCCTGGACGGATTCAGCGGCCCGCTGGCGCTGGATGCGGCCCGCATCCGCGCGCTTGCAGACCGGCATTTCGGCATCGGCTGTGACCAGGTCCTGGTGCTGGAGCCGGCCACCGCAGCCGGCGCCCATGCACGCTACCGGATCTTTAATGCCGACGGCGGCGAGGTGGAACAATGCGGCAACGGCACGCGTTGTGCCGCCGATTACCTGCTGCGTCACGGGTACGTCCAGGGGGATTGCGTGCGCCTGCAGTGCCTGGCGGGAATGCTGGATGTGTACGCGGAACCGCCGGGTCACTACCGCGTCAACATGGGTGCGCCGCGCTTTCAACCGGCTGAAATTCCATTGCAACGCCCGCAGCGCGCGCCACGCTACGATCTCGTCCTGGCGCAGGGCACAGTGCCGTTTGCCGCCGTGTCCATGGGCAATCCGCATGCAGTGATCACGGTGCCGGATGTTGATACTGCCGCGGTCACCACGCTCGGTCCCGCATTTCAGGCGGCCGCGGATTTCCCGCAGGGCGTCAACGTCGGCTTCATGCAGGTCTGCGCCCCGGATCGGATCCGTTTGCGCGTATATGAACGCGGCGTGGGGGAAACCCTGGCCTGCGGCAGCGGCGCGTGCGCCGCAGTGGCCACGGGCCGCATGAATGACGGACTCGGCGCCGAGGTGCGGGTCGAGTTGAAAGGCGGACTGCTGCTCATACAATGGCAGGGCGACGGGAATCCCATCTGGCTCACCGGGCCGGCAACGAAAGTCTTCGAGGGCAGCACAGATCTATGAATGACGAAAACACGGGTGCGGAACTGGATGCGGACAAAGTGGCGGATTACCTGCGCCGTCATCCGGAATTTTTTCAGCAGCACCCGGCCTTGCTGGCCGAGTTGGAGATCCCCCACGACAGCGGCAATGCGGTGTCGCTGGTGGAGCGGCAGGTGGCGGCGCTGCGCGAGCAGAACCAGAAGAGCCGCCAGCGCCTGATCGAGCTGTTTGACATCGCGCGCCGCAATCAGGAGCTGGCAACGCGCATGCATCAACTCGGCCTGAGCCTGATGGATGCCGGCGATCCGCGTGACATCTTTACCGCCCTGTACGACAACCTGCGCAAGGATTTCAATGCCGAGCGTGTCGCGGTGCGTCTGTTCGCGAAACCCGCGTTCATGGATTTTTACCCGGGCGAGGAATTCGCCGGCGAGGAACTGGGGGAGTTGAAACTGTTCCGCGCCGTCATTGACAAGGGGCGGCCCCTGACCGGCAAGCTC
Organism: uncultured Enterobacteriaceae bacterium; assembly: GCA_964394115.1. Lineage (GTDB taxonomy): Bacteria > Pseudomonadota > Gammaproteobacteria > Eutrophobiales > Eutrophobiaceae > 2-02-FULL-61-13. The sequence goes on from CAYMXG010000019.1 coordinate 4,932, forward strand.
AAGCGCCAGCAGCAGGTGTTTTTGTTCGGCGATGGCGGCGACGACATCCACTCCGCGGTCATGGTGCCGCTGCGCGGCGAAGGCTGGGGCGGCGTGCTGGCCATCGGCAGCCCCGACAAGGATCGTTTCCAGGAAAACATGGGCGTGGAACTGCTCGCCAATCTGGGCGAGGTCCTGAGCCTGATCCTGAAACCCTGGATCGCCGTCAAGTAAGGACGGGTTGCGTGCGGCCTGACAATACAAAAAACATGGGCATGGCAAAGGCAGCGGTGCGGCAGCTGGATGACTTCATCCACTCCGTGCAGCATCTCTCGCAGCACACACGCGCCGCCTACCGGCGCGACCTGCAGGCGTTGCAGCAGTATTGTGAAACCCAGGGCGTTGACCAATGGAGTCAACTGGACGGCTCCCGTCTCGGCGGCTTCGTGGCGCAACGGCACCGCCACGGCATTGGCGGGCGCAGCCTGCAGCGCAACCTTTCTTCGGTGCGCGCCTTTTTCCGCTATCTGAATAAAAATGGCCTGGCCGGCGGGAACCCGGCATTGGGATTGATCACGCCCAAGACACCGCGGCGCCTGCCCCGGGCACTGGACGTCGATCAGGCCGCGCAGTTGATGAATATCGGTGGTGACGACCCGTTGGCAGTCCGGGATCGGGCCATTGTCGAGTTGATGTATTCAAGCGGACTGCGTCTTTCCGAAACCGTGGGACTGGATCTGAACGGCCTGGACTGGAGCGATGCCACCGTCACCGTGGTCGGCAAGGGCCGCAAGACCCGCATGGTGCCGGTGGGGCGGTTTGCGCTGGAGGCCTTGAAGCAGTGGCTGCAGGTGCGCGCCAATCATGCCGGGGCGGACGAACCGGCGTTGTTCGTCAGCACGCACGGGCGCCGCATCAGCACCCGCTCCGTGCAGGAACGCCTGCGCCAGTGGGCGGTGCGCCTGAATCTTCCGGTGCACGTGCATCCGCACATGCTGCGGCATTCCTTTGCCACGCACATGCTCGAATCCAGCGGCGATCTGCGCGCCGTGCAGGAATTGCTGGGTCACGCCGATATCAGCACCACGCAGGTGTACACGCACCTGGATTTTCAGCACCTGGCGCGGGTCTACGACGCGGCCCATCCAAGGGCGAAAAGACGCCGCTGAACGCGGTTCAGTCAACCGTCCGCGGCATGGGGATCACGGTCATCGCACACGGATTCGCCTGGGCCGGGAGCAGGCGACCCGGTGGCAATGCCGCGCTGGCGCAGGTGTCGGCAAATTGCGGTCCGTGATTCCTCCACGATGTTGTCCTGGTCGCCGACGAAATACGGACGCAGAATATCAAGTATCAGATGATATCCATCGAGCACTGACTCCTCATTCAGGATGCGGCCGGCAAACTCCTGTGAGTTGAGCCAGTTGTCGGAAATTATCCAGGTACTGTGCACCAGCGAGCGAATCAGGTGACGGTCTCCACCAAGTTGCAGGGCGCTGCCGCGGTCCAGTTCCAGAAAAAATCCCTCCAGCGCAACCATCCGCCGTTCCCGGTTGCGTCGATTCCTCTCCATCAACTGCGGGTCATCGCGCAGCAGGGCGGGCATCTCCCGGTAGAAAAAGCGGTACTCGTAAATCAGCAGAACCTGTCGGGCGAACATCTCCGCCATGTGCCGGATGGTGGGCTGCAGATGATCCTGGTACCAGCCGGAATCCATTTCCGCGACAATCCGGCGGAAAATCTCCAGCACGATTTCCCGCTTGGTCTTGAAGTGGTAATGCAGGTTGCCCTTGCTGATGCCGCAGGACTCGGCGATTCGGTTCGTGGACACCGCCGCAGTGCCATGTTCATTGAACAGGGTGATGGCGGTATCCAGGATCCGGTTCTGCGTTTCGCGCGTGGCCACGGGGAGTGCAAGCGGATCGGCGGGGCGCGCTTAGGGCTTCCACCCTAATTCGCAACTGTACGGACTGCTGGGACTTTTCCAGAATCTCACGGCCTTCGCATTCTATTCCGGTGACCGAAAAATGACCAAAGCCCTGATCGCCAGCCGCAAGCCCTTTTTCGTGGAACTGCAGGCCGGCCGTTCGTACTCGTGGTGTGCCTGCGGGCGCAGTGCCCGCCAGCCTTTTTGCGACGGTTCCCATGCCGGCACCGGGATTGAGCCTGTCCGTTTCATCGCGGATGCGGACCGCGAGGCGGTGCTGTGCGGTTGCAAGCGCACGGGGCGCGCGCCATTTTGCGACGGCTCCCACAATGCGCTTGCCGAAAAATATGAAGAGGCGGGGGCCGATGAGATCAGCGCCTCCGCTGCCATTCCATTGACGCCGCGCAGCGGCGGGGATTCCGGCAAATCGCTGCTGGATGGCGGCTGTTTTGTCTGTACCGTTGACCCCGGGTCGCTGCCACGGCGCGGCAATATCAGGCTGGGGCCGGTAATCAGCGCCGGCGATGGCGCCCGGTTCCTGTCGCAGTGGTTCATGCTGGTGGAGCCGGGACAGTCTGATGTGCTCGGATTCCCGGGCAGCGAGGTGGTGTTGTTCCTGCCGGCGGGCGAACTGGAAATAACCCTCTCCGGCCGGGACTTCCGTGCCGGCCCGGAAACCGGCATTTTCGTTGCGCGCGGCGAGGCATTCCAGGTCGCGAACCGGGGCTCCGGGCCTGCGCGCGTGTTGCTCACCGTGTGCCCCCAATGCCCGGAACCCGAGTGGTTGAACTCCATGCCGGACAACTTCGATGACGCCATCCCGGCACGCGCATTCGGCGTCGACCCGTCAAAACGCGAGCCCATGGCGGACCGTTTTTACCAGGTGTTGAACGGCGAGGAAAACGGTTCGCTCGAGGTCACGCAATTCATCGGCGAGGTTCCATGCTCCCGCGCCGCCGCGCATCGGCATTTGTACGAGGAAGCCATCATGATCCTGACAGGCCGGGGTTTCATGTGGACTGAGGGACACCGCGCAGCCGTGAGTCCGGGCGATATCATCTTCCTGCCGCGCAAGCAGATCCATTCGCTGGAATGCACCGCCACGGATGGCATGCGCCTGATGGGCGCGTTTTACCCGTCCGGCAGTCCCGCGGTCAATTATTAGCATTCAATCCACGCACCGGAACCCGGACATGACCAGCATTGCAGACAGCGCGCGCAAACACTTTCCGGTGTTTGCCAGCCGCACCTATCTCAACAGCGGCTCCTACGGCGCGCTGTGCGTGGAGGTCAAGGCTGCCATTGAAGACTATATCAACACGCGCATGACCACCGGCTCCGACTGGCCGCACTGGGTGGGCAAGCTGGAGCAGACGCGCACATTGCTGGCGCGGCTGGTTGGGTGCCACCCCGACGAGATGTCCGTGTCCACGTCCGTGAGCGAGTCGGTCAACAGCCTGGCGTCGGCGCTGGACTTCACCGGCGCGCGCAACGGTATCGTGGTCACGGATTTTGATTTTCCGACCACGTCCCAGATCTGGCTGGCCCAGTCCCGGCGCGGCGCGCGCATTTCACGCGCGATGGCGGACGAATCCGGTACGCATATTCCGGCGCAACAGTTCGAAAAACTGATCGATGAGCGCACGCTGCTGGTATCCATACCCTACGTTTGTTATCGCAACGGCGTGCGCCTGGATCCGCGCCCTATCGTAAAACTGTGTCGGGAACGCGGCGCGCTGTTGTTGATTGACACCTACCAGGCCATCGGTTCGTTTCCCATCAATGTGCGTGAACTGCAGCCGGATTTTCTGGTTGGTGGCTGTCTCAAGTATCTGCTCGGCACCGCGGGGGTGGGTTTCATGTTTGTGCGCAACAGTGACCACCCGAACCTGCAGCCGTACATGACCGGCTGGTTTGCGCAGGAGAATATCGGCAGCATGGATATCTACCATCACCGCCCGTCGCCGACGGCGCGCCGGTTCGAGAGCGGCACGCCGAACGTGTGCGGCCTGTATGCCGTTTCCGCCGGTCTTGAGCTGCTGTTGCAGTTGGGGCTCGAGGCGGTGGACGCGCAGATCCGCATGCTGACCACGGAAATTGCCCAGCGCATCAGCGCGCGCGGCTGGAAGCTGGTGACGCCGGCGGAGCCGGAACGCCATGGGGCCACCATGGCGCTGGCAACCGCGGATGCTCCGCGGCTCGTCGCGCTGCTCGATGCAGCCGGTATCGTGCTCTCCGATCGTGACGGCAATGTGCGCATATCCACCCATATCTACAACAATCTTGCCGACCTGGACCATCTGTTTCATGAGCTGGACCGGAATGCCAGCCTGATCCGGCGCGGCTGACCACAGCCGGGCCACAACAGCAGCACGGCATGGACCCGAACACGAGCGTCGATCGGGAGCGGGGGCTGCACAAGGCCCTGTCCAAGGCGCAGATCACGATGATTGGCCTGGGCGGGGCTATCGGCACCGGGCTCTTTACCGGCAGCGGGATCGCCATCAGTTACAGCGGCCCCGGTGTGCTTTTGAGTTACGTCATTGCCGGTTGCGTGGCGGCGGCCATGGTATTCAGTCTTTCGGAAATGGCCGTGGTTCATCCGACCGCTGGTTCTTTTGGCACCTACGCCGAGATGTACCTGAATCCCTGGGCCGGCTTCATGGTCCGTTATACCTATTGGTTCGCGCAGGTGATTGCCATCGCCGGTGAAGCCACCGCGGTTGGTGTTTACATGGCCTGGTGGTTTCCGGGCGTGCCGGTCTGGATCTGGTCCGTGGGCTTTGCCTTCACGCTGGTCTACATCAATACGCGGCCGGTGACCAATTTCGGCAATATCGAATACTGGCTCACCGTCATCAAGGTTTCCGCCATCGTGATTTTCGTAATACTCGGTGGCGCGCACATACTGGGGATCGGTGTCGCCCCGGTCGGTATGCGCAACCTGACCGGCCTGGAAGGCGGTTTCCTCCCATTCGGCCTCGGCGGGGTCTGGATGGGCGTGGTGGTGGCCTTGTATGCATTCGTGGGTATTGAAGTGATCGCGGTGACCGCCGGCGAGGCGGAAGATGTGCGCACCGCCATACCTGCCGCGCTGCGCACCATGGCCGTGCGGCTGTTTCTGTTCTACGTGCTGGCCGTCGGTGTCATGGTGGCGCTGGTGCCGTGGACCGAGGCCGGCGCAAAGACCATCACCGAAAGCCCGTTTGTGCGTGTGTTCAGCCAGTTCGGCATACCCTACGCGGCGGGCATCATGAACTTCGTTGTGCTGTCCGCGGCGCTCTCAAGCATGAACACCAACCTGTACCTGACGTCGCGGATGCTGTTTTCCCTGTCGCGCGGCAACTATGCCCCCGGATTTCTCGGGCGCCTGGGCGAAAGCGGGACCCCGGGCGCTGCGGCCTGGGTTTCCGGCTCATTCATCCTGATCCTGGCCGCGTTGTCCAAGTTGACGCCGCTGGCCTACAACTACCTGTTCGGTATTGCGCTGTTCGGGGCGCTGGTGGTGTGGATAACCATTCTGCTTTGTCACCTGCAATTCCGCGCGCGCTGGAAGGTGGAGGATCTTCCAGTGCGCATGCCGTTTTTCCCGTACGTGCAAATTGGTGCGCTACTGATGCTGGCAGCGATCCTGATCACGATGGGGCTCGACAACGACTTCTGGAATATCTCGTGGATAGTGGGCGTGCCCTGGCTGCTGCTGGTGACACTGGCCTACTTCATCTGGAAACCGCGCCGGGCGCTGGTGCTGGAGCTGGAGGCAAACGCCGGCGGGTCGGAGTAAACCCGGGCTCCGGGCAAAAAAAGCACCGTGTCGCCACGGTGCTCGATCAGAGGCGACCGGGTCGCACCCGGTGCTAATTGAACGTGCGCTTCACCGAGATGCCCCACGTGCGCGGCCGGTTGCCGACGATGCCAAGCGGGTCCTGGTCGGAACTGATGGCATCGAACTGTGCACGCTCATCGGTGAGATTCTTCACGTAGGCTGAAAATGTCCACGCGTCGTAATCCAGGAACACTGCCCAGTTAATCAGCGCGTAGGAATCCAGATCCACGTTGAAACGGCTGTCGGTGTTGAACTGGGTATCAGTGCCGCCCCGGTAGGTGACATCAAACCGGGATGACAGTTCGGTGCCCGACGCCAGCGGCTGGTGATAGCTGAGCGCGGCATACCCCTGTTCTCCGGGAACATTGGGAATATCGTCGCCATCCTGTCCATTGTTCCCGAACGGATCCACGGGTTGATCCTCGGTCAGTTCCGCGCTGAGGATCGAGCCGCCGATGGAAAACTCCCAGTTCTCGGACAGCAGCGCATCGATGTTGAATTCCACGCCCAGGACTTCGGCATCGCCGACGTTGGTCAGGAACGGAATCGAGCCGGTGGCGTCGTACTGGCCCAGTGACATGTCGGTCCAGTCGATGTAATACAGGGCGGTCGTCAGCTGCAGGCGTCGGTCCAGCAAATTGCCCTTGTAACCGATTTCATAGTTCGTCAATTCATCGCTGTCATAGGACTTCGGGATGCCCGGAGCGAACGGGATGTTGGCCCGGTTGATGCCGCCGATGCGAAATCCGGTGGAGATGGTGCCATAGACCATCTGGTCAGCATCGAAGTCCCAGGATGCGCTTACCTTGTAGGTGAGGGCGCTTTCGTCGGAGGAATTCTCCTCCAGCGGTGAGGTGCCGAAGCCGAATTCATGCGTGGTCTCCGCAGTGCCGTCCAGGCTCGACCAGAAATAGCGCAGCCCGCCGACCAGTTTCAGCTGCTCGGTGACGTCGATGTTGACCTCGCCGAACACGGCCTCCTGGTCGGTTTCCTTCCGTTCGATGGTGCCAAAGAAGGTATTGCCGGTGTCGAAGGTGGCGTCGCTGCCCGGCACGTCGCCGGGCGTGAATTCACCGTTGGGCTCGCCGTCCGGGGTGATAGTCAGCACTTCCACGTCAATACGATTCTTCTCCCGCTGCACGTAGACGCCGGTCACGAATTCGTAGCGGCCGCCCAGGCTCGACGAGAAGCGGATTTCATTGGACCAGACCTCGCGCGACTCCGGTTCCAGCGTGATGCCTGGTACCGGTACTGCGAAGGCCAGCAGGATCGGGGTCGAGTCGAAGGCAAATTCGAGATCGCGGTCGAAATAGTTGGTGGTGGCCAGCAGGTTGCCGAAGTCGAATTCATAGTTCAGCGTCAGGCTGGCTATATAAAACTCGTCGCCCCAGCTGTTTTTCGTAATGTCGGTGTTCGTCAGTTCGTCGGTGACCGTGAACGGCGGGATGGCCTCGGCCTGCGGCACCGGGATGCCCAGTGCGGTGCCATCGCGGAACTCGGCGATGGTGCCGATGGGCAACAGGTTGTCGGTGTTGAATGCCGTGATGCCTTTTGGCGTATAGCGAGCGCTGCCGCCCACCTCGGTGTCCTGCGCCAGGATCGAGGCGTCGGCAGTAAAGCGTTCATTCGGCTGGAAGCGCAGCATCAGGCGGCCGCCGTTGGTGTCCTCGTCATTAATGTTCTTGCGCCCGCCGGATTTGATGCGCGGTTGATCAATGTAGCCACTGTTATCAGATCGCCAACCGACCACGCGTATGGCCGCGGTCTCGCCCATGGGAATGTTGATCATGCCGTTAACAGTGTAATTCTCGCTGCCTTCCTCGGTGAAGGAAACGTCACCCTCCATGAAACTGTCGAAGGCCTCGAGGTCGGGTTTCTTGGGAATGAACTTGATGGTTCCGGCCATGGAATTGGCGCCGTACAACGTGCCTTGCGGCCCGTTCAGGACTTCGATGCGCTCCATGTCGATGAGTTTTATGTCGACGTTGCTGCCACCGCCATCCCCCTCGTTGATGGCGGTGATCACGGCTTCGTCATAATAGGTGCCCACCGTGGACGAACCCTTCGCATTGACGCCGCGGATTATATATTCCTTGTCGCCCGGCCCCAGATCCTGGAATTGCAGTCCCGGTACCTGGCCGGCGAAATCGGCGAAATCCCGGATCTTGCCCCGCTCCAGGAATTCGTCACTCAGGGCCGTGATGAGGATGGGGATGTCCTGCGTGGATTCCGAGCGTTTGCGCGCCGTAACTACAACTTCCTCGATGGTGGCCGCGGTGGAAGGAAATGCGGTTGCAATCGTGGCGACTCCCAGGGCCGTTGCAATGCATTGCTGCGCTGTCCAGATCTTCATGGTTTGTGGTCCCCCGATTTCAGATGTTTCCGGGTCCTGACGCCCGAGGTGCTTCAGTCGAGCCCGGGACATGCGGTTGAATAGTTTCGCTGCGGCAAGATGTTAAGGCGGCGGACAGTGCGTATGGAGAGTCGAATTAGGGCGGTCGGCCTAAAACATTCGGCCGGTCCGGGCGACTGCCCGGTTGGCTCGCAGAGTGCCGTGTTGTACACGGCGGCATTAAGATGTGTGGTGTACGGTCGGCAACTCGCAGAGGGAAGAAAAAATCATGGCAAGACCTGGCACAGCTTGCATCGCCACGGCAGTCCTCGCCGCTTCAGCTGGCGCCCTGCTGACAGCGGTCCTGCTGCGCGCGCCGGACCTGCCGGTCATCGCGCAGCCGGAAAATGCAGTGGTGTTGCGCGCGCTGGCAGGCTGGGATCACGGCAAAATCGTGGATCTCACGCCGCCGTTTTACCCCGGTATGCCGCATAGCGAGGCCCTGGGTGATCAGGTGATCGAGCCGTTGTTTGCGCACGAACCGGGCGTGGGACGCCTCGGCGCCGGGGCGCAACTTGATCGTTACACGCTGGTGGGACAGTGGGGCACGCATGTCGACGCACCCGTACATTTCGGCGCGGGTATGCGCAGCGTGGACCAGTTGCGTCCGGATGAGATGATCCTGCCACTGGTGGTGCTGGATATCCATTCTGCGGTCGCGGCGAACCCTGACTATGTTGTCAGCATGGAAGACGTGGAGCGCTGGGAACGGCAGCACGGGCGCATACCACTCCATGCATTTGTCGCCCTGCGCAGCGACTGGTGCGCGCGCTCGCCGGACGCCGCTGCATTTTTCAACACCGATGCCGTGGGTGTGAACCACTATCCGGGCTGGAGCGAGGCCGTGCTGCACTACCTGGATCTGAAGCGGCTGGCGGTGGCAATCGGACATGAAACGCCGGACACGGATCCCGGCAGCGTGGCCACCAAAGGGACGTATCCGCTGGAGTCGTGGCACTTGCGCCAGGATCGATATCAGATTGAGAGGCTGTGCAATCTTGACCGGGTTCCCGCCGCCGGCGCCGTGATATTCGTGACGTGGCCCAACGTCAGGGGCGGAAGCGGGTTTCCGGCCCGGGCCATCGCCCTGTTGCCGTGACTGCATTGCAGGCGCCGACGCTCGCGCAAGTCCGGGCGATGCGCGCAACCATCCAGCCCTACGTGATGCAGTCGCCGCTGGTGAGATTTGCCGGCCCGGAAGCCGGCGCCATGCCGCCATTGCACCTCAAGCTGGAAAATCTGCAATGGCCGGGCGCATTCAAGAATCGGCCCGCCGCCGCGCTTCTGCACTCAGTGCCACGGGAAGCGGTCTCCGGCGGGGTTTGTACCGCCAGTTCGGGAAATTTCGGTATTGCCCTGTCGGCGCTGGCGGCGCAGTCCGGGATCGCTGCGACGATAATCGTGCCTGACGCGGCGCCCGCCGACAAACTTGAACGGCTGCGCCGTATCGGGGCGCGGGTCCTTCAAGTGAGCAATGCGCAATGGTGGCAGACGATTCTTGCCCGTGATGGCGGTGACGGGAACGGCCAGTATCTGGATGCGGTCGCCGACACGCGCGCCCTGGCCGGCAACGGCAGCATCGGCATGGAGATCCTGGAGCAATTGCCGGAAGTGGACACCGTGTTCGTGCCTTTTGGCGGTGGTGGATTGATTTGCGGCATTGCCGCGGTCATCAAGGCACTGCGCCCCCGGGTTCGCATTGTTGCATGTGAATCCGAGCTGGCGACGCCTCTGGCGGCAGCCTTCCGGGCTGGCAGGCCGGTCACGGTTCCGTGTCGCGCGGGATTCATCAGCGGCATCGGCGCTGCCAGTGTTCTGCCCGACATGTGGCCACTGCTGCAGGAACTTGTCGATGACGTGATGGAGGTTTCCCTGCCGGAGGTCACGGCAGCCATGCGTGCGCTGCTGTTGCACGGTCATGTCCTGGTCGAGGGTGCGGGTGCGGTTTCCGTGGCCGCGGCGCGCTCAGGACGGGTTAGCGGCAGCAACATGGTGTGTATCGTGAGCGGCGGAAACATTGGCGCTGCGAGCCTGGCGGCGGTGCTGTCGGGGGCGGTTCCGGCGGCCTGAAGGCGGGGAATCGGCATGGCCGCGCATCGTGTAAAATGCGCCCTCGCGTTGACGGAGTCCCCCCTTGAAACAGTTCGACGGCACTACCATTCTTTCCGTTCGCCGCCATGGCCGCGTGGTCGTGGGTGGCGACGGCCAGGTTTCCCTGGGCGACACGGTGATGAAGAGCAATGCGCGCAAGGTGCGGCGCCTGTTCCAGGATCGCATCATCGCCGGTTTCGCCGGCGGCACCGCGGATGCGTTCACGTTGTTCGAGCGCTTCGAGGCGAAACTTGAGAAGCACCAGGGCAACCTGACCCGTTCGGCGGTGGAACTGGCCAAGGACTGGCGCACGGATCGGATGCTGCGCCGGCTGGAGGCCATGTTGTGTGTCGCCGACGCCAGCGCCTCGCTGATCATTTCCGGCAACGGCGACGTGATTGAACCCGAGGATAGCATCATGGCCATCGGCTCCGGCGGCCAGTTTGCCCGCGCCGCCGCCCAGGCCCTGTTGCAGAACACGGACTTGTCCGCGCGCGACATCGTGGAACGGGCGCTCAACATCGCCGCTGACATCTGCATCCATACCAATCGCAACCTGACCCTCGAAGAGTTGGCAGGGTGATGCAAAAGTCCCTGCACGGACTTTTACATCGAACTGATGATCACCTGAGGCTGTCTCCCATGTCCATGCAGGATCTGACGCCGCGGCAAATCGTCGCGGAACTCGACAAGCACATCATCGGCCAGGAAAAGGCCAAGCGCGCCGTCGCGATTGCCTTGCGCAATCGCTGGCGCCGGGCGCGCGTGCCCGAGTCGCTGCGCAACGAGATCACGCCCAAGAACATCCTGATGATTGGGCCCACCGGCGTGGGCAAGACCGAGATTGCGCGGCGCCTGGCCCGGCTCGCCAACGCGCCGTTCATCAAGGTCGAGGCCACCAAGTTCACCGAGGTCGGCTACGTGGGCCGCGACGTGGAATCCATCATCCGCGACCTGGCCGACGTGGCGGTGAAGATGCAACGCGAGGCGGAAGTGGCCAAGGTCCAGGACCGGGCCGAGGCGGCAGCCGAGGAACGCGTACTCGACATCCTGCTGCCGCCGGCGCGCGGCACCGATCCGGAATCAAAGGCGGAGAACAGCGCGACGCGCGATCGCTTCCGCGCCATGTTGCGTGAAGGGCAATTGGCGGAGAAGGAAATAGAGACGGAAGTATCGCTGCCGGCCATCGGCGTGGAGATCATGGCGCCGCCCGGGATGGAGGAGATGACCAGCCAGTTGCAGGGCATGTTCCAGAGCATGTCCGGCGAGCGCAAGCGCAAGCGCCGACTGAAGGTGCGCGAGGCGCTGAAGCTGCTGGCGGAGGAAGAGGCCGGCCGCATGATCAATGAGGACGAGGTCAAATTGCGCGCGCTGGAACACATGGAGCAGAACGGCATCGTATTCCTGGACGAGATCGACAAGATCACCAGCCGTTCCGAGACGCTGGGTCCGGATGTGTCACGGGAAGG